>NZ_JAQMSD010000206.1 GCF_028330525.1 Spirulina sp. CS-785/01 | reverse complement strand
GGGTTACGCTTCCCTTCACCCAACCTACCATTTTTGTTGGGTTACGCTTCCCTTCACCCAACCTACCATTTTTGTTGGGTTACGCTTCCCTTCACCCAACCTACCATTTTTGTTGGGTTGAGGGACTAGGTGGTATATTCGGCGTTAATTTTGACGTAATCATAACTGAGGTCACATCCCCAGGCTTTACCGCTTCCTGTGCCGTTGCCTAAATCCACTTTAATGATTAAGGGGTTATCTCGACGGTGGATGAGTTCGTGATCTGGGGTGATTTCGGAGGATTGGCTGGCAATGTCGGTGATATATTGGCTGGCCCCTTGGCGATCAAAATCTAAGGGTTGGCCGTTGTTCATTAAGAGGATTTCTCCTAATTCAATGCGGAGGTTTTCTTGGTCAAAGGGAACATCGGCCCGGCCTGCTGCCCCGGCAATGCGCCCCCAGTTGGGATCGCGGCCAAATATGGCGGATTTGACGAGGGATGAACCGACGATGGTTTTGGCGACTTGCCGGGCCCCTGCGTCGTCGGGGGCCCCGGTGACTTGTACTTCAATTAAACAGGTGGCCCCTTCTCCGTCTCGCGCGATCGCTTTGGCTAAATATTGACACACTTCGGTGAGCATGGCTTCGAGTTTTTCGGCTTCGGGACCCCATTCGGTGATGGTTGCGGTGCGGGATTGGCCGTTGGCGAGGGCAATGAGGGTGTCGTTGGTGCTAGTATCTCCATCGACGGTGATTTGATTGAAACTTTTATCGGCGGCCCGTTGCACCATTTCTTGCCAGAGGGAGGTGGAGACGAGGGCATCACAGGTGACGAAGGAGAGCAGGGTGGCCATGTTAGGGTGAATCATACCAGAGCCTTTGGCCATGCCGCCAATACGAACGGCGCGATCGCCCATTTGGGTTTCTAGGGCAATGGATTTTGTGACTAAATCGGTGGTGACAATGGCACGGGATGCGGCCTCTCCTCCGTCTAGGGATAAGGCTTCCACTAACTTAGGAATCCCTGCCCGGAATGCCTCCATTTTCATCCGTTGACCAATGACTCCTGTGGAAGCGAGTAAAATATCCTCTGGGGCAATATTCAAGGCTCTAGCGAGCAACTGGGCGGTTTCGAGGGCATCTTTCCACCCTTGCTCTCCGGTAGCGGCGTTGGCTTGGCCTGCATTACATAATATCGCTTTGGCGTTGGCTTTGGCTTGTAACCGTTGGCGGCAATAGTCCACACAGGCAGCCCGGACTACCGATTGTGTGAACACTCCGGCTGCGATCGCATCCGTTTCCGACACAATCAACGCCAAATCCGGCGCACCCGACGGTTTCAACCCGGCGGTAATCCCGGCGGCCTGATAGCCTTTTGGTGCGGTTACGCCCCCATCAATCTCTTGCCAATCACTCATAGCCAATTTCTCTTACATAACGTCTAGTCGCTACATAATATATCAGGACTGTCGCGCTGTTGTTGCCCCAGTTACAAGACCGGGGATATAGAAGGCGTTTTCCGGATTGTCCGACCAATCCCCCCATCAGACCACTAAGCCAACTATCCTGTAAGCTAGGGATTAGAGGATGCTCAGGATTTTATATGCTTCAGTCCTTTGAGATTAAAAATTTTCGGCTTTTCCAACATCTTCAAGTGGAAAAACTGAGTCATGTTAACTTATTAGTTGGTGGCAATAATGCAGGAAAAACTACCTTTTTAGAAGCCATTGAACTGTATGCCAGTAATGGGTCTTCGACGGTTCTTCTTGAGCTTTTAGAAGCCAGACAAGAAACTTGGTTTAGTGCAGCACAACTCCCCCCACAATCCCATTTAGCTCATCCGTTGAGACATCTTTTTTGGGGTCATAAGTTACCCCAAATTGGAGAAACTGGAATTATTTTAGGGGACATCTCCTCGCTTTCTCCTCTCCATCTTCATACGGCTGCCTATCAAAGGATAACAGAGGACTCCGGCATAATCAAACGACTCCGTTTATCAGCGCATCAACTCCATGAGTCTATGGCAGATTTTGAGATATTTTTGATTAAAGAAGAAGGACAAAACACTCAAATACTATTGCAATTAGATGATCTTCTCTCAGAGCGTTATCATGTCGCTTTTAATAGCACATCTCGTTTTTTTTATCAACCCCAAAAATCCGGGTTTAAATATTTATGGCAAATGGTCTCAACGGATAATCTGCCTAACCGGAAATTAGCGGCTCTGTGGGACTTAACCAGTTTAACCCCTTTAGAATCAGAAATTATTGCGGCTCTTAATTTAATTGATGAGCGAGTTTCGGGGGTTGCATTTGTAGAGGATATGAGTCAAAAAATAGGCTCTAGTGAAAGTCGTATTCCTTTAGTCAAAATCGAAGGAATTGGTGAACCTTTACCTCTCAAGAGTATGGGAGATGGGATGACGCGACTCTTTCATATAATTGTTGCTCTGGTTAATGCTAAAAATGGAATTTTGTTAATTGATGAATTTGAAAATGGCTTACATTGGACAGTACAACCCAAGGTTTGGAATATTATTTTTAAATTAGCTAAAAAATTGAATGTTCAAGTGTTTGCAACCACTCATAGTCGAGACTGTGTAAAAGCCTTTGATACAATTTGGAATCAATATCCAGACCTTGGCGCGTTTTTTCGACTCGATGCTAAAGATAAGACCATTAAAGCCACTGAATATGCGTCTGAAACCCTCACAGATGCCCTTGAAATGGATGTTGAGGTGCGATAAATGTTATGTCTGATATTTGTAAACAAGATACTGATAAAGTATTGCTAGTTGAAGGAGATAATGATTGTCATGTTGTGATGGCCTTATGTGCTGCTCATAATGTTCCAGAAGTTTTTGGGATTTATCAATGTGGTTCAGATATCGGGGTTTTAAAGCGACTAAATGCTTTAATTGTGCGGCCTAACCCTCCCCAAGTCATCGGTGTTTTGTTAGATGCTGATCAACCTTCTACAGAGAATAATTCTCTAGCTGCAAGATGGCAGAGTATTCAAACCAAATTAAGGCATTATCATTATATTTTTCCTACTGTTCCTGATGTTAATGGTACAATTATTCAGAGTCAAGCTGATGAACCTAAATTGGGAGTTTGGTTAATGCCAAATAATCAAGATTCGGGGATGTTAGAAAACTTTTGTGCAGAATTAGCAAACCCCACAGCATTAGCGTTTGCAGAAGACTGTGTGCAACAAGCACGCTTAAATGATATAACGACCTTTAAAGCGGTTCATCAGAGTAAAGCTGTTATTCACACCTATCTTGCATGGCAAGATGAACCGGGTTATCCATTAGGAAAAGCAATCACCAAAAAATCCCTTCATCCTCAGACAGAAATTGCTGAACGATTTACAAATTGGTTAATCCGGTTATTTACATAAAACTTAATTACTTATCCCGAAGACTCTAATGATTTTATCTGACTTATCTATAAGTCACCAACTCCGCTTAAAACTTAACGATTAAATTGCTTAACTATTTCCTTGAGATCAACTTCAGAAAATTGATATAATTCCCAGAGAGTGGCGCAGTGTGAATTGAACTGAAACTCAGTAATCAAGCACAACCAACAATCACCCCAACAACTACCAATGACTCATCAATGGGACTGGCAAAAACTCGCAGGACAACTGGCCAGTAGTGTTTGGACTTCTATCCGGGATTGGGACTACTTTACGAAAGATTCAGTCGGTCAACAAGTGGCCCAAGCGGCGGATAATTTATGGGGTCAAACGGAAGACCCTAAACGCTCTCAGTCGATTCCCATTGAGGATGAAGAAGACACCTCTCCATCGTCTCCTCAGTCTATTCCCATTGAAGATGAGACTCCGACTCATTCAACTCATTCTCCTTCTGCGTCTATTCCCATTCAAGATGAGACTCCGACTCATTCAACTCATTCTCCTTCTGCGTCTATTCCCATTCAAGATGAGGGTGAAGATAAGGGAAACTCGTTTCCTCAGTCTATCCCCATTGAAGATGAGACTCTGACTCATTCAACTCATTCTCCTTCTGCGTCTATTCCTATTGAGGAGACTCATGGGACATCCCCCACAGATAACCCTCCTCCGTCTCCGGTTTCCATGGCCAGTGAGAGTCATGAAGACTGGACGACGGAGAAAATGGAAACTGAAGCGAGTTCTCCGCTTATTACTCCTCCTCCCCGTAATGTTAACCCCTCTCCTCCTATGAATTCCCCTGCTGAACCCGATGAAGAATTAGAAGCCTCTGCTAATCCTACCTCGAATCCTACTCCGAATCCTAGCCGAAAACGGCCACCGCGACGGAATCCGGAAGGGTATGAGTATTTTATTGCAGAAGCACAGGATTTACTCACCACTATTGAAACGGAGTTGTTTGCGTTAACTCCAGAAGCAGAAACCGCAGAGATTTATAGTTTAATGCGGGCCACCCATACCTTAAAGGGGGCCGCGGCCAATGTGGGACAGGATACCATTAAAACCATTTCCCATAATTTAGAGGACATTTTTCGTGCGTTACTGTCTCCGGATGCAACCATTGACCAAGAGTTGCTTTCTATGTTGTTTGAGGGCTATGATTGCTTACGCTTGGCCATGAGTGCGGAGTTGGCCGGGGAGTATGACCAAGATGATGATTTATTAAACCGGGCCGCCGATATTTTTATTCGTTTTCAGAGGAAGTTAGGAGACTGTTTTGATCATCAACCTCCCTTACCCACTTCTACGGAGATGGGGTTTGATTTAACCAAGTCGATTTTTGAGATGGGGGTGACGCAACGGATTGAGGAGTTAGGACAATTAGTAGAAACGGGGGATGCGGATGCGGTTGGGGAGTATTTGCAAGAGTCCGCAGAGGTGTTTTCGGGGTTGGGAGAGTCTTTGGGGTTGTCGGGGTTTCAAAGTATTGCAGATGCGATCGCAACCTCTATCAAAACCCATCCTACCCGAGTTCTCACCATTGCACCCATTGCGTTAGACAATCTACAGCAAGCGAGACAGTTGGTTTTAGAGGGCGATCGCAAGTCCGGAGGAGAACCCAGTCAAGCTCTCTTACATTATACCCAAGAAACGCCCTCAGAAGCCCCTAGCACGCCTGAGAATCCCCCTCAACCCCGTGAGGAGTCCCCGGATATTCAAGACCCCTGGACGCAGGAAGATACGGCAAATAACGCCGAATTAGAGGACATTTTTGGCGAGGTCAATTTAGATTTTTCCCAAGATATCCCTCTCGATGAACCGGAATTCTCTGGGGTGGATGCTACGGAGGAGTTAGACTTCTCACAACCCCTCGATTTTTCCCTCTCGGAGACTCCCCCCACTGAAGATGTTACCCCCGATGAGGAGTTAGATTTAACGGGGTCAAATATTCCCATTACAGAAGAATCTACCCCCGATGAGGAGTTAGATTTAACGGGGTCAAATATTCCCATTACAGAAGAATCGACAACTGATGGGGAATTTGATTTCACTATCGCAGAAACTCCGATGGGGGAAGACTTTGACTTCACCACATCCCCCGATGAAGAATTAGATTTTACAACCTCTGAGACATCGTTTGCAGAAGATGAATGGGAGTCAGGAGTTGGGAGTCAAACTGATAACTTTAACCCCTCTCCTAACGAAGAATTAGACTTGACAACATCTGAGACATCTTTTACGGAAGATACAGAAACAGAGGAAGAACTCGATTTTACAACAACTCCAGACCAAGAATTAGATTTTACACCCTCCGAGACATCTTTTACAGAAGATAATGGAATAGAGGAAAAACTAGACTTTACCTCCTCCGAGACATCCTTTACAGAAGACACCACAAGGGGTGAAGCATTCAACTTTACTTCCGAGGAAGAACTAGACTTTGCAACCTCTGAAACCTCTTTTGGAGAAGTCGAGAGTCGAGAGTCGGGAGTTGGAAGTCGGGAGTCGGAAGCTGAACCAACAACAAATAACGAACAACCAACAACAAATAACGAACAACTCCCCAGTTTAGAATCAACCTTTGGAGATATAGACTTAAATGATCTGAATGATCCCAACTTCTCCGACGAAGGAGAATTAACCTTAGACTTTAGTGACGACTGGAACGAAGAATTAGAACGAAGTGAACCGGAAACCGTTGCAGCAGAGAAAGAACTTCCCACTACTCCTAGTGAGTTAGTCACCACTCCCTCCCAACCCCTAGACCAACCCCCCCAAAAAAATACCCCCTCTCGTGTCTCCAAACAACCCTCCCAAACTCCCTCCACTCCTCCCCAACAAACCCTCCGCATTGACTTAAACCAACTAGAACATCTTAACCATTTAGTTGGGGAATTATTGATTAATCAAAACCAGTTGGCCTTACGAGATGAACAGTTTCAAACCGCAGTTGGGAAACTCTCAAACTGGTTACGACAACACCGTTCAACCTTAAATGAACTTCGCACCCATCTTTCTCCCCCTGGTCAAAATGGGAATGGGAATTCTCGTCAACTTTCCCCCAGTCAACGACTCCTTTATACTGCGTTAGAAGAAGCATCTCAATTAAGTCAAGCAACGGAGGATATGACGTTGCTAAATCGCACTACTGCTTCTACGGTAGAACGGGAACAACGTCTCTCGAAGCAGTTGCGGGATAATATGCAAACTGCACGGATGATCCCCCTAGAAACGTTGTTAAAACGCTTTCCTCCTATGGTGAAGCAGTTGTCCTATGTGCATCGTAAACCTGTGGAATTAACCCTAAAAGGGACTCAGGTGATGGTGGATAAAACGATTACTGATAATTTATATGATGCGTTGTTGCATTTGGTGCGGAATGCGTTTGATCATGGGATAGAGTCGGCAGAAGTCCGTCAACAACGGGGGAAACCGGAAACGGGACAGATGGAGATTTCTGCGTATAATCAGGGGAATCGAACGATTATTGAGATTAAGGATGATGGGGGTGGGTTGAGTGTGGAGAAAATCTGCGATCGCGCTTATCAAAATGGGTTAATCTCAGAACAGGAGCGATCGCAACTTCTCCAACACCCCCAACCCGATGACCGTCTTTTAGATTTACTCACCCAACCCGGTTTCTCTACGGCCTCCCAAGTGAGTGATTTATCGGGACGAGGAGTAGGGTTAGATGTAGTCAAAACCCAGTTAGAACGGGTGAAAGGGTCGATCTCCGTCCGGTCTTTTCCCCAAAAAGGGACAATTTTCTCCATTCAAATTCGAGAATCCCTGATGACTGCGCGATTGTTAATTTGTCAGGTCGATCAAGTGGTCTATGGGTTTGTCTCTAATGAAGTGGAACAAGTCTTGATTCCGGGGGAAAAATTGCGCTTACTGGCAGGTCAAAAGGTCTTAGACTGGAATCAAGAGGAAGGGGAATGTACGATCCCGGTCTATGAATTATCCTCGCTGTTCCATTATCCCACCCGTCCCCGTGATTTGGGTCAAGGGAAAGGGGGGGTCAATGGACAGGATCAAGCATTAGACCCACTTTTGAAGACTCCTGACGAAATTTCCCCCGTTTTATTATTGAATACCAGTGAGGGGTTGATCGGGTTGGAAGTGGACCGCGTGGTGGAGGAACAGGAGTTGGTGATTAAGCCAATTTCTAGCGCGATCGTGCCACCCCCCTACATTTATGGTTGTAGCATCCTCGCCGATGGTCGTCTCACCCTCGTCATCGACGGATCATCCCTCGTCAGTCACGCTCAGAAAAAAGGAATGCGACTCATCCAGCAAGCCGCCCCCCTCCCCGAAGCAGCAACCCCCACCCCAGCATTATCCTCCTCCCTCTCCACCCAAGAACTCGGCCTGTTTATTTCCACCCACGACACCCCAGAAAAAAACAGTCCCCCCCCCGAAGAAACCACCCCAGAACCAGAGATCAAAACCATCTTAATTGTTGATGACTCCCTCACCGAACGCCAAACCCTAAACCTCATGTTAGAACGGCGCAACTATCGCGTCTTACAAGCCAACGACGGCTTAGAAGCCTTAGAAAAAGTCAAAACCGAACCCAACATCAACCTAATCCTCTGTGACATCGAAATGCCCCGTATGAACGGCTTAGAATTCCTCAGTTTAATCCAACAACAAAAGGAAAACTTAGGGCAAGTTCCCATTATTATCCTCACCTCCCGCAGTCGGGACAAATTCCAACATATCGCCCTAGAACTAGGCGCGTTTGCCTATTTAACCAAACCTTATTTAGAACAAGAAATCCTATCCACCCTTGAAGAAGCCTTAACCCCCTAATCACCATGCGAGAATCTCTCCCAACGGACACCGAGAGGGCAAGAGTCATCATCTTCCCCATCGCCAATTATCTATTTGCCCTCCCCATGAAAGCGGTTCTCAAGATCAGTCCTTCCCCTCCAGAATTAAGCGAAGGATTTAGTGAAGTCGGATTATTAGAACTAGAAGGGGAGACCATTTTATTATTAAATTTAGATGGCTTATTAAGCGAAGAAAAAAGCACTTGGCAAACCACCCAATTTTTAATCTTAGTCAGTGATCAACGGGGCCAACTCTGTGGTATCCCAGTAGAAGACTTACCAAACATGATTGATTTATCTTTATTAAACATTCAACCCTTACCCAAATCCTCCCGTCAAAGTCCATTAAGTCGTCTCAGTCGTTACGTAGCCTTACGACAGTCGGACAATCAAAAAAAGCCCATTTTCTTATTAGATATCGCCTTAGCCATCCAAGCCACCCAATCCCAGTTAGAGGTTGAGGAGTGGTAAAGTTTTGTAATGATTTTGGACGTAAAAATGTATTTATTTTATATGATTGACAATAAACCTACAATAGGATAGTAGCAACCAAGATTTTTAATCATCGCATTTTCTAAACCAATATCTTCTAAAACTTCGGCAAAAATTTCAGAAAACACTTCTTTTTCTTCCTGAACTAACTCCAAAAGAGCCGTTTTAAATAATTCTTTGAGCTTGGTTTCATCGAATGTAATATGAGCCATCGCTAGTTTGTTATACTACTCTCCATAATAGCAATAATGTAGGGTGCGTTCAACGGCCACTGACTTTCATTTTTTCAACTCACTGAATATCCGTTGAACGCACCACACCATCTATATTTAAACAAATTTTTTTATACGTATTGTAGAATATGATTAGGGTTTTAATTTAACTATCATGGAAAATATCCAAATTCAAGTGAACACAGAAACCAAAAAAGCCTTTGAACAAGCTAACCCTCAAACTCAAAAACAGCTAAGTCAACTGGTTCAATTCTTTTTGCGAGAAAATTTGCATCAAAAAACGTTAGCAGAAGTGATGGCAGAAATTTCTAATAAAGCACAAAAAAGAGGTTTAACCCCTGAAATTTTACAAGATATCTTAGAAGATAATGATGAATAGATTTGTTATAGATACCAATGTTATAGTAAGTGGTTTACTTTTTAACAATTCTGCTCCATTTCAAGTCATAAAGTTAGCAGAGCAGCAAGGAATAATATTATATTCTGAAGCAACCTTAGAAGAACTAGAAAATGTTTTAAATCGACCCAAGTTTAATAAATATATTACACTAGAAGAAAGACAAGTATTTTTGCTGAAATTTATCAGCGTATCCGAATTAGTTTTGATTAAAGATAAAATCGCAGTTTGTAGAGATTCAAAAGATAATAAATTTTTAGAGTTAGCAGTGAGTGGTAATGCTAATTTGATGATTACAGGGGATTTAGACTTATTAGTTTTAAATCCTTTTCAAGGAACAGAAATCATTACTCCTGATTTATTTATTGAAAGATTTCCAGTATTATAAGTGCGTTCAACGGCCACTCACTCCGACTTTTCCATTCACTGAACATCCGTTGAACGCACCGCACCATCTTCATAATTCGTCACTCTAATCTACTCCCAACCCCGTATATTGTCGCAATTCAGGAGGTTGGAGTCCTAAAACAATATCTTCTTTCACAACTCCCTTTTCTAATCAATCATGGGTTAAAGAACAATCCGTTTGGTTGCGCTGAATCCAAATTTTTCCTTCTCGAATTTCTACATGAATTAAACACGCATAAATCCTGCG
>NZ_JAQMSD010000010.1 GCF_028330525.1 Spirulina sp. CS-785/01 | reverse complement strand
CACCTGTTCCGAGGTGGGGGAGGAAAGCGGCTCTTTTGTTGAAAAATTCTTTGATCTTACTTTTTTTTGAATCACCCCTCTCGAAGGGGTGTTTTTTTTGCAGCGAACCAATATACCTTGGGTTGAAACTCAAGGCTAATAGCTTAAACTCGTTGAAAACGGGTTGAGAGTAGGGGGAGTTCAGGAATTGCCTCTACTACTTTACCAAAAATAATGGGTCTAAAGCCCCGTCCTGACTTCGACTCCAGGGCGGGGAGTTGTCAATACAAACCGATCAGTACGGTACACTGAGATGACGATGGTTGGCTGTTGCTTGGGCTGCCTGTTTGGTCTGAGGTACAACGCCTGACGCTTGACTGTTCCCTTTTGCCGCTTCCCTTGAAAATATGACTGTTTCTTCCTCTGCTGCAACGTTGTCTTCTCCTCTCCCTTCTGTCACCGATGTGGTTGTGGTGGGGGCGGGGGCTGCGGGGTTATATGCGACGCTGTGTTTACCTGCGGAGTATTCGGTTTGTCTGTTGTCGAAAGAGAGTATGCAGACGGGGGCGAGTGATTGGGCCCAGGGGGGAATTGCGGCGGCCATTGCGCCGGATGATTCCAGTGTCTCCCATTTACAGGATACCCTGAAAGCAGGGGCCGGGTTATGCGATCGCACTGCCGTCGAATTCCTCGTGAATAATGCCGTTACCGCCATTAACCGTCTCGTGGACTTAGGGGTGGCCTTTGACCGCAAAAATAATGATTTAGCCCTCACCCTAGAGGCCGCCCATTCTCATCCCCGTGTCCTCCATGCAGCAGACACTACGGGCCGGGCCATTGTTTCTACTCTCATCGCCAAAGTGCAACAATGCCCCAATGTGACGATTGCCGCCCAAGCCTTCGCCCTCAGTCTCTGGGTAAACCCGAAAACCCAACGCTGTGAGGGGCTTTGGGTGTGGCATCAGGGGCAAATCCATTTTGTCCGGGCGGCGGCGGTTATTTTAGCGACGGGGGGCGGTGGCCAAGTGTTTGCCCAAACGACTAACCCGGCTGTGAGTACCGGAGATGGTATTGCTTTGGCTTGGCGGGCAGGGGCTCAGTTACGAGATTTAGAGTTTTTCCAATTTCACCCGACGGCTTTAATGAAGGCCAATGCCCCCCATTTTTTAATTAGTGAAGCGGTGCGCGGGGAGGGGGCCCATTTAATTGATGCCCAAGGCCGGCGGTTTGCTTTTGACTATCACCCCAAAGGGGAGTTGGCCCCACGGGATGTGGTCAGTCGGGCGATTTTCCACCATTTAGAGAAACATCCCGATCAAGATTGTGTTTATCTAGATTTAAGTCCCATTCCCCCAGAGCGAGTGCGTTATCGTTTCCCGAATATTATTCAAAAATGCCAAAAGTGGGGGATTGATGTGTTTACCGAGCCGATTCCGGTTGCTCCTGCGGCGCATTATTGGATGGGGGGTATCGCTACGGATACGGATACCCAAACCACCGTGTCGGGGTTGTATGCGGTGGGAGAGGTGGCCAGTACGGGGGTGCATGGGGCTAACCGTTTGGCGAGTAATTCCCTGTTGGAATGTTTGGTTTATGCGGGCCGGTTGGCGGAGTTGTCTTTGTCGCCTCTGGGGGAGGTGGAGGAGAGTGGCCCGGTGGTTACGGTTCCGCCTCCAGATATGAGCCTAGCCGAGCTATTAACGCTCCGGGAGGAGTTACAACAGTTGATGTGGCATAGTGCCGGAATTGCTCGCACGGAAGGGGTTTTAAAGGATGCGATCGCGCAAGTCCAACAGGGCCGCACCCGTTTGGCCCAATCTTCTCTCTATGCCCCCCTCTTTACCCATCCCTCTCCCGCCACCCAACATCAAGACTTTACAAAATTAGCAGAACATATCCGTATTTTCACTGAAACGGTAAATTTGTTTGATGTAGCTTATTTAATTCTCCAGAGTGCCTTATTTCGCCAAGAAAGCCGGGGAGGTCATTACCGCAGCGATTATCCTCAACCGAGCGACGTTTGGCAAGGTCACACCCTTTTACAAGGGGAGAAATGCGAGTTTAATGAGAGTTGATTGTTGTTTGTGAACAAGGGAATAGCCTTTCGGCTTCGCTCAAGGCACGGGAATAGTAATCAGTCATCAGTAACCAATTACCAATTATCCATTATCCATTACCAAAACCTTAACGAGTGCCAGACCCCTGAGAACTATCAGGTCCCCCATTATTGGGGGGGGTATAACCATCGTCTTTGCCGTTCTGCTCATTAAGGAAAACGGGATACCAAGCGGGAGTCTCTTGAACCGTCCGGCCAAGGGAGGAGGGAACAGTAACTTGAGAGGAGAGCATCTTCTCAGCAGAGGAAAAGGAGGAAGATGAGAAGGAGGGAGTCGCCAAAGCAACCCCTGTGCAGACTGCGGGTAACGTCAGTCCTAATGTAATGATACTGGCCAAATGGAGAGGAGTACCCATGGTAAAAGCAAGAGTCGTCTTGCAAGTCACGACTACCTTCAGTATATTCACGGTAATCTTCATTGTAAATTTAATTTATAGAATTGTTGCTAAGTACAAAGGATTGTTATCTTGTCAGTGATTACCCTAAAGACAACGAAGTCATTAAAACTTAACTTTTTCCAAGAAAACCGGAAGACATGGAACTGAAGACGCTGAAAGAGTCAACATTTCAGGCTAGGTCAAAGCTAAAGAGGGCTTTACGCCAAATAAACAAGGATTCATGTTGTCAACGTTTTGGGTCGAAGTATTAATTTTTGTAAAGGGTTTACAGACAAGGGTAAACCCATTATAGGTATATGTACCGCTTTGAATTATAACATTTCTTTACTTTTTCTACAGATTGTCTTTATCTTTTCCGGCTTAAAGATTTAGCGCGATACATGGCATGGTCGGCCAGATTGATCAAAATTTCTTCTGTGTCTCCATCACGGGGATAGACGCTATGGCCGATACTCACGGTGACAGAGACAAAATGGTCATCAAGGGCAAATTTTTCCGAGAGAGTCCCGCTAATTTTTTTAGCGACAATTTCCACATCCCCTGGATTTTTGATCCCCGGCAAAATCACAGTAAATTCGTCGCCCCCCAAGCGAGCCACTGTATCACTTTCACGCAGACAGTTTTTAATGCGTCCTGCCACCGCTTTCAGCAGGAGATCACCAATAGGGTGGCCGAGGGTATCATTCACTTGTTTAAAACCATTTAAGTCCAGATAAAGTAACCCCACCAGTTGATTATTCTTTTTCCCCCACTCCAGAGTCGTGCGGAGACTTTCATAGAAGGATTTGCGATTGGCTAATCCCGTCAAAGAGTCATAATAGGCCAGTTGTTGTAAGCGATTTTGGGCGCGTCTTAATTCCGCATTAGAGCGACTTAATTCGTCTGTGGTGCGACGCAGTTCTTCTTCCACTCGTTTGCGTTCGGTAATATCTCGAATCACCCCCACTAAAAAGATATTGCCAGCCGCATCTCGATGGAGAGAGCGTTTGGTGGCGGTGAGGTAGGTTGTCCCACTTTTATCTGTAAATTTTTCTTCGTTTTCTTTAGACTGTTGGTAGTTAAACACCCATTGAGCTTGTTGGCGAAAGACTCGCGCTTCGGCGGGGGGGAAAATCTCTTGTTCGGTTTTTCCTAACAGTTGTTCACGGGAATAGCCACTAAAGCGACAATAGGCTTGGTTGAGGACAATCCAGCGATAATTTTGATCTTTGACAAAAATGGGATCGGGAATATTGTCAATAATCGATCGCAGGAATTCCATAGACCGTTTCATTTCTTCCTCTTGATAGGCCCGGTATCCGGTTAAGATAATGGCGGTACTCCCTAGGGCAAGAAAGGGGGGGATAATGGGAATCCACCATCCTCCTAAAAAAGCCAAATAAACCGTCCCCCATAACCCGCCAGTCGCTAAAAGGAGACCTACAGAAGACCGAATAAGGGAACGGAATTCCGTGACGATAATTCCCCCCACCCCAGACCACAGGACAATCCACAGCCACGCGAGAGGGGGATTCAAGACGCGAATTAACGCTTGTTCTCCCAAGGCAGCACTAATGATATAACTCACAAAGTTGGCGTGGAGTTCCACCCCATGGATGGGTTCTAGACTCTTGAATAGACTGGTACTGTAGGGGATAAAGGCAAAATCTTTTAAACTGGGGGCCGTTGAACCGACGACAATAATGCGATCGCGGATTTGCCCTGGGGACACTTGGCCCGTTAACACCTCCCGCAAAGACACCGTGGCAAATAAATCCGGGTGACGGAAGTTGGCTAAAACCTGATATCCTTTCGTATCGAGGCGAACATAAGCCCCATCATTGGGCTGTAAGGGGCGAAAAACTGCTTGTCCGAGTTGTAAATACTCTGGGTTGATCTGGGCCGGTTGGGGAGAAATCTCCTGATCTTGTAAATAAAGCTGGGCTAACCGTAGGGCAAAACTGGTTTTGAAGTCTTCGCCTATGTGCCAATACAACAACATTCGACGGACTTTCCCATCCCCATCGGTGACAATATTATTAAAGCCGATCGCGTCTGGGTCTAAGTCAGGGGGAGGAACACCCACCGATTGGGAATCTTCTAATTTCTCGATCATCACCAAATTCGGTGTATTTTCCATCACCGCCTCTAGGGTAGAATGACCCGGAGGCACAGGTAAATCTCGATAAATATCAATACCGATGGCTTGGGGATTGGCGGCTTGGAGACGTTGGATCAGGTTGGCGAGGAGGCGATCGGGAAACGGCCAAGTCCCCACCCACTGAATATCCGTCTCATCCACCGTCACAATTAAAATTCGCTCGTCGAGACCTTTTTGAGGCCGCAGACGAAACCCCGTATCGTAGGCCGACCATTCCCAAGTTTGTAGCACTCCGGTTAAACGAAGTATAATCACCAATCCAGCAACCGTCCCCGAAGTCCACCACAATTTTTTGCGGTCTCGAAACCACTGGTTGATCTGGCTTACCCATTGGGGTGATTTAGACATGGATTGCTTCCAACAATAAAAAAGACAACAGTAACAGTCTGATCATCTTATTCTGTTGTACTCTGAACTGATGTCCTTTGGGCTAATTTAAGGCTTGCAGATTTTGGCGTTAGGGAAAGCGCGTTACTGCTAATCGAGGGGATGTAAGACGGACTGGTAAAACTTCGGTGTTGTCAGATGCAATTCCCAATGAAATTAGAAGCCCTAACTATACCGCTTGCGGTTAGTTAGGGGAGTTCACCGGGACATTGTATATTTAAAATGTATATTTAAAATGTATATTTAAAATTACTCGGCCCTTCATATCCTGATAATTCTGCTAATTCTTCTAGGGGACGGGCCCCGGAATAGAGTTGTCCATCAATTTCCCAACTGGGGTAAGCCCGAATGCCCGCTTCTTCACATTTTTGCGGTTCTGCGTCTTCTGCGGGGGGGCTACATTCGATGTAGTTAATTTTTTTAATGGCTTCTTGGCCAAAGAGTAATTTTTGTAGGTGACAGTAAGGACAAGACCAACCGCCATACATGATCGCGTCCTGTTCTGTGAGGTATTCGGCTAAGGCAATTTCGGAGGGGGAGGAGGTGGTTGTGACTTCCCAGCCGACTCCCCTTTCCGGTTGGGTGGTTGGGGGAGGTATTACAGTTTGTTCTCCTGCAACGCTAGCGGTATTAATATTCGCATAAACCCCTAATGTGCCAATGAAGGTGACGAGGGCGACAATGATTCCTGTAAAGAGAAGTTGGCCAATATCTTTCCAGTCTCGACCAAAGACGGTGAGGAGGAGTAAACTGAGGGAAAAGAGGGCAGACCCGATACAGTAGTAACAGACGGTTTGGAGTTGAAAGGCGAGGACGTACATCAGATAACCGCTAAAGACGGCCATGGCGGTTGACCCGATGAGCATGAGGAGTCCGGTGTAATGTTCTACTTGTTTCCGTAAGTCCCGTTTTTCTTCACTATTGAGGAGGTAGGGACTAAGGGCATTGGCGATCATGTAGAGATAGGCTAAGAGGCCAAAGAGGGAGAGGGGCAGGCCAAAGACGGTGGCATAGGGACTATCGAGGACACTATTACATCCGCTGGCGCTGGCGGTTGCTTCAACGGTACAAGTGACTTCTCCGCCACCGAGTTTGCTGATGGTGAGATAGGCGGTGAGAATTACGCCTACGGTTGCGATCGCGCCAATTATAAACCGCGACCATTTATGAATCCAAGGTTGTGAGCGTCTGCGTTTCATAATTTGGGTAATGGGTAATGGGTAATGGGTAATGGGTAATTTATTGTTCAAAGTCCTGGCATTGTATATTTAAAATTTGTACTGCCGTCATAATTCGATAACTTAGCCAGCTTATCGGGACTTTGTATTCCGGTGTATCGTTGGCCGTTAATCTCCCACGTTGGATAGGCTTCTATTCCATCGGCGGAACAGCGATCGCGCTGACTGTTTTTTGCCCCTCGTCCACATTCGATATAGTCGATTTTCTGAAAGGCTTGTTTCCCTAGTAATAACTTTTGTTCGTGACAATGGGGACACCAATAGGCCCCATACATTTTAGCCCCTTGGTTGTGGAGGTGTTGGGCTAATTGTAATTCAGCATTGCCGGAGTCGGTCGTAATCTGCCAACCGACTCCCGGTTGGGGGGGACGTTGTAGAGTAGGAATAGGGGTGCGATCTCCGGCCACAGTCGTTGGGGTATCTTGGGCAAAAACCCCCAATGTCCCCACCCAAGTTACTAACCCCACCATGGTGATCCCTAAAAATAATTGTCCCAAGTCCTGCCAATTCCGTCCTAATAAACTCAACAGAAAGAAACTCACAGCAAAACTAGCGGAGGCGACACAGTAGGGGCAAAAGGTCTGGAGGTCAAAGGCTAAAATATACATTAAATAGCCACTGGCCACCATCATGGCTGTTGATCCGAGGAGTAACCCCCACCCCGTGATCCGTTCAACGGTCTCTCGTTGGGGTTTTTGCAGGGTTAGGTTGAAAGCAAGGGGGAGAACCGCCAATAAAAGAATAATGAAATAGGCCCCCATTCCATACACCGTCAGAGGAAGACCAAAGACCGTCGCATAGGGACTCGAAAAGACATCATTACAACTTCCCGCCCCACTTTGTTCCCCCAGACAAAAGGCTTCCTTGCCCGTGACTTTCACAATGGTCAGGTAGGTGGTTAGGGTTAATCCTAAAAGCGCGATCGCGGCAATAATTGGACGCGACCAACGATAAATCCAAGGACGAAAGTCAGGTTGAGTCATGAGGTTCAGCCGTGAACAAGTTCAACGCTTCAAAAAACTTGACAATAGATAGATTATATGTTAGCAAACTCGCCCACACTCACCCATCTACGTTGCTAGTTTAACGGATTCTGGGGAAGTCATTGGATTCTGCTCAGAGGACTGTAAACTCTCCCTCGCCGATTCCACAAAGGCTTGGACGCGAATGGGATCAATAGGTTCAGTAATGCGGCCATGACGTTTCAGGGAACTCGCCACAATCACCCCTTCTGCCGCTTGTAACAGGTTGCCAATATTACTCCAATTAGCCCCACTACCAATAAAAACAGGTGTTCCCTTAGCCGCATTCACCGCTAACTCTAAATCTTCCGGGTTGGGGGGACTTCCGGTAGCCCAACCGGATAAAATCACCGCATCGGCCAAACCCCGTTCAATAGTATCTTGAACCGCCGTCGTTAAATTGGGCGACCCCAGGGGACGAGCGTGTTTAACCAAGACATCCGCCATAATAGCCACATCCGCGCCTAATTCTCGACGGTAGCGCAGGAGTTCATGGGCATTCCCTTCAATTAATCCCTGATCTGTCGCCATAACTCCCGTTAAGACATTCACCCGAATAAAGGGACATTGACAGACATTGGCAATGGCCATGGCACTTTTTGCGTCATTCCGCAAAACATTAATCCCCACAGGCAACATGACTAAATTCATGATCCGTTGGGTAATTAACGTCATAGCACTCACCACAGACGGATCTACATGATCCTTGGCAAAGGGAGCATCAAAGAAGTTTTCAATAATAATGCCATCGACTCCCCCTGTGGCTAAGGCCGTGGCTTCTTGTTCCGCCCGGGCAATGACGGCGTTTAAGTCTCCACTCCAACGGGGAGAACTAGGAAGCGGTTGTAGGTGAACCACACCGATGATGGGATTCGGGGTTGAGAAAATGTGCTGTAAGTTCACGCGGGTTAACCAGAAATTAAAACGCTCAACGAATCAAAACTCCGCAAATAACGAACGAGCCAAGGTTGGGGAACGCTTTGCGATCAGTTGGGAATAAGCCTAAACGGCTTACACCAGACTCTCTCAGGACTAGCGCAAGATTCAGCCTAGAGCAACTAGGGGATCAGACTAGATTCCTGTGCCATTCTATCGCATTGGTATGCCATCCTTGAAATCAGTTCCGTTGAAAAAGAAAGCATCGGCAGATAGAGAAGCCTTAAAACTAGAAAACTTTAAACCTCCCTTTCCCCCATCTCCCCCATCTTCCCCATCTCCCGATGCTCCTCTGGCAAATCACCAATTCTCAGGATTTTATTAAGGTTTGCCCTTCTCCTCGAAAGCATCAGTATAATTACTTTGGAGCAACTTGAGTTGCCAGGAGGTAGTAATGGAAATTTCAAAAATACGCGCCTTGGTTGAACGGGCAATTTCGGATGGCCAACTGACGCGAGATGAACGAGATGATATTCAAGCGGCCATATACTCAGATCACAAGGTTAGTCCCGAAGAATGCGAGTTATGGCGGCAGGTTCAAGAAAAAATTTGGCGAGGAGAGATACGCATTGGGGGATAAACTCTATTCAACAATAAACAAAAGCAGTCAGCCATCAACACTCAGTAGAGCGTAGGTTGGGTGAAGCGTAGCGTAACCCAACATCCCCCAATGAAAAACCTTGGGTTTCACTCCCTATTGAACAATAAACAAAAGCACTCAGCCATCAACACTCAGTAGAGCATAGCATTTGTGGTCATTGTTGCCACGCTTCTAGCACTTGGGGGGACTCACTTTCAACCACTAACTCCGCCAGTTGTTGGCGCAGGGTTTCTAGGCCAATGCGCTGACTGGCGGCGATATAGAGGGCTGAGGGATAGAGACGTTTGGCCTGTTTTAAGGTGTCACTCTCGACTTGATCAAGTTTGTTAAAGACTAATAACACCGGGGCGGGAAGGAGAGGCATTTCCGCGAGAATTTCGGAGACGGATTCGATTTGATGTTGCCAGGCGGGGTGGGATAAGTCCACTAAATGCAGCAACGCATCGGCTTCTGTGACCTCCTCTAAGGTGGCTCGGAAGGCATTGAGGAGGGGTGGGGGCAGTTCGTGGATAAAGCCCACGGTGTCGGTTAAGAGGACGGTGAGAGGGTCGCCTGTGGTGGGGTGTTCCACGGTGAGGCGGCGGGTGGTGGGGTCGAGGGTGGCAAAGAGTTGGTCGGCGGTGTAAACTTCGGCATTGGTTAGGGTGTTGATCAGGGTGGATTTTCCGGCGTTGGTGTAGCCGATAATGGCCACGGTGGGGACTTCTTGTTTTTGCCGTTGTTGTCGCAGACGGGACCGGTGGGCTTGGAGTTGGTTGACTTCTTTTTGGAGGCGGGCGATGCGTCGTTGGATGGCTCGGCGTTCGGTTTCTAGTTTGGTTTCCCCGGGCCCTCTTGTGCCGATACCCCCCCCTAGACGGGACATGGCTTGACCTTTCCCGGTGAGTCGGGGGAGCATATATTCGAGTTGGGCGAGTTCGACTTGGAGTTTTCCTGCGCCGGACCGCGCTCTTTGGGCGAAAATGTCTAAGATGAGTTCGGTGCGATCGCAGACTCGCACACCAAATTCTTGTTCTAAGTTTCGCACTTGGGCCGGGGATAAGTCTCGGTCAAAACAGACTAAGTTAGCCCCTAGGGTTTGCACGGCTAAAGCCACTTCTTGCACCTTTCCGGCCCCGATGACGGTTTGGGGGTGAGGCCGGGCGCGTTTTTGGGTGAGTTCTTGGAGGACTTCTCCTCCGGCGGTATCCACGAGACGAGCCAGTTCGGTTAGAGTTTCAGAGAAGGCGGTGTCGCTGGTTTCGGCAGTTTGCACCCCCACCAGTAGCACCCGGTCTTGGTCAATATCTACGGCCTGGGCGACAAATTCCCGCCGAAATTCTGCTTCTAACCCTTCGACTAATTCTAGAAAGTCCTGTTGGGTAAGGACTTCGAGACTCATGGGGGGGGATAACATCCAGTAGGGCCGTTCTTTAATTTGGGGGTCGGGTTGGGGGATAAGATGGGCGAGATAGGCTTCTTGCACATATCCGGTGGCCCCACCGCCTCGCCGTTGAAACCCCTGCCCGGTTAAGGTGAGGGTGACAAGGCTATCTAAACGCTGAATGGCCATGGCCGTGAGGTTGGAGGTTTTCGGGGGGTTGCGTTTCAGGGTGGTGGTGATACAGCGTATGCCGCACAACCGTTCGGCCCCGTAGCGGGGGAGTTCGAGGAGGGGGATTTTGGTTTGTTGTAGCGTTCCCACTCCCACTCGAATGACTTGCCCTCGACGGTTCAGATAGACGCAGAGGGGTTCTTGGAGGTCGGTACTGATGGCGGCAAGACGTTGGGCGAATTCCGGGGTGGTGAAGCAGTCTTGGGGCAGACGTTGCTGGTACAATCGCCGTAGTTGCTTCATCTGACTGGGTTTCAGTCCTTGCAGCTTTCCGTAGATGGTTTCGATAGGCGGTAAGTCCCAATTCTGTAATTGCTTATTTTAGCGCGTGTGAGGAATAGTGGTGCATTTGGATTATCAAGGGTTTACAATTCGAGATTGGCAGGGGTGCGATCGCATTTCTGCCTCTAGGGTGATTTCTCAGGTTTTACAGGAGTATGGCCTACCTTGGCAACCGGAAACCGCAGACCGGGATGTGGTGGCGGTTGAGGAGTATTATGTGCAGACGGGAGGAGAATTTTGGGTGATTGAACAGCAGGGAAAGGTGGTGGGAACTGCGGCTTATTATCCCATTGAACGGGGTCAGAAGGCGGTGGAAATTCGCAAAATGTATTGTTTGCCGGAAGTGCGCGGGAAGGGGTTAGGACGGTTTATTTTAGGGCAATTGGAACGGGTTATTAAGGCGCGAGGGTATCGGGAAATTTGGGTAGAAACGGCTTCGGTATTAAAGGAAGCCGTGAGGCTTTATGAGAAAGCGGGGTATGTCCCTGCAACGGGGGTGGAAACGGCACGGTGCGATTTAATTTATAAGAAGGTTTTGAAATAACAGCATTTCCTAAAAAAGCGACAAAAGTAGGGATAGTGACACCCCATTCGTGCAACCCAATAATTTTTTTTAGTGGCTGTAATGCTTACGATAATTCTTTTTTCTAGCTTTTTTATTTTTCTAGCTTTTTTATCAGTTCTTTCACGCTCACAGGAGTCTGCTCCCAGTCTGCACTGGGGATTTCTTGGCCTGCGATGGTGATCTGCTTCTTCATACTCCTCAGTTTACACTATCTCTACCCCCCCTGAACAGTTACTATTTAAGAGCGATCGGCCACCACCTCAGCGAGGTTAATTTGCCTCTTCAAAATCCAGTCCCATCCTTGATTGGGTTTTTACTTCAGACTCTAATTGGGGCTGCATATAGGCTTTATGCTCTACATCAGGATTCATAAAAACGCGATACTCTGGTGCAGCAAAGACAATTCCTTTTTCTCGTAAGCGACTGTGAATTTGTAAAACTAACTCTTCATAGAGCGTCCAATAATCATCAGCCTTAGATCGTGCCACATAAAAAATCTCCACCACATCCTTGACTTGCCAAACAAACGAACCTGCCCAAAATCCTTCTTTTAGCACTAAGGGATGATTATTGATCGTGTCATCAATGATTTGTTTAACTTCAACCAAATCCTCATTGACATTGACATAAAGTTTCTCGACAAGCTTGCGTATCCCATCCTTGGGTGTATGGTTCACGATGGTGCTTCCCCAAACCGTACTATTGGGAATCGAAATGATTCGTCCTTGTCCCCAAACCTGAAGTACCGTATTGGCTAAGGTGATTTCTTTAATCAAAGCCCATTGTCCGGCAATTTCTACCTCATCATCTACATCAAAGGGCTTATAAAGCAGCAGCATCAAACCACTTGCAAAATTCCCTAAATTACTCTGCAAGGCGAAGGCGAGAATAAAACTAACACCACCAACGAGAGCTAATAAAGGTCCTAAGCTTACTTCTAAGGCTGTCAGTCCTAACAGTAGCCCCACCACAATTCCGCCTCGTTTGACCAAAATAACAAGGAATTCCCGGAAGAGAGCCGAAGTTTTTGTGATTTTTTTTAACCCGAAATTCAAAGCTAAACCGAGCAGTTGAAAGCCCAAAACGGACACGACGAAAATAGCCACAAAAGTCGCTATATTGCCTCCCCAACGTAGTCCTCCTTCTTCCGATTTGAGCCAACTCATGATGCGAAGTCCTAACCCTTCCGTATCTTCAATATCCAATTGAACCGCACTGGCCGCTTGAATATATTTTTCATAAGAGGAGATATCGCCTCCTTTTTTCTCCAATTCTGCCAGCACCGTCTGCAAGCGGTCAATCAGGGCAGTTTGTTGGGCTTGCAGTTCCGTTACTGTCACCACTAATTGGTTTTTCAGTTCGGTTTCGGCTTCTGCTTCCTCTTTGAGTTGTTCGCTGGCTTCTTCGAGTTCCTTTTTTTGCTCTTCAGCAGCTTCTGGGTCTTCTACAGCAGGAGTCCCCGCCACTTCTGTTTGATTGTCATCATCAATTTCGGTGTTTTCTAGCACGGAAGCGACTTCATCAGTGGCTTCACCTTCAGGGGCATTTCCTTGAACTTCACCTTCAGGGGCTTCACCTCCCTCATTGTTTTGCGGTTCTTCCCCTTGGTTATCTTTTGGTATGCTTTTGATTTCCGGGCGAGCTTCTTCCGGAAGGAGATTGATCAGGGTTTCCCGACTTTCTACTACTTTTGCTCGAATGGTTGCGAGTTCTTGAGTCGCTTGTTCAAATTCGGGACTGTCAGGAATCGCTTTTTGTTGGTTTTCTTGGGCTTTTTCAAAATCTGTGATGTTGGTATTGAGGACATCAATACTGTCGGTGAGTGCATCGTAAGCCACTGAACCGGCTGTAAGCTCCTCCCGATAAGTTCTGGCAGCATCAAGGGTTTTTCGGGCTGCGTCAATATCTTGGGTTTCCTCTGCTTTTTCTAATGCTCCAGTGAGTGCTTCATCTTCAGCAAGGCTTTGTTTATTTTCGTTCGCTTCTTCTAAGGCCAGTTGAGCTTCTTGGAGTTTTTCTTTTGCTTCTTCTATTTTTTTTGCGGCTGCCTCAAATTCTGGAGAATTGGGTTCAGCGTCGGCTTTTTCTTCTTCTGCTTCTTCTATGTCCGTTTTAGCTTGCTCTAAGGCTGCGGCAGCTTCTTCTTCTTTGCGAATCGCATTGTTTTGGCGTTGAATGGCGATTTCCGCTTCGCTGATTTCTTGAACTTTTGCTTTGAGTAAGGCAAACCAAGCGGTGGCTTCAATTTGCAGTTCTTCTACCGTAAGGGGACGTAGGAGAAGTTCTAGTTCTTTTACGGGAATACTCGGATCTTCTGCGGTTTTGGCTGAGGCAATTTCTTCTGGGGTTAGGGGAGTAAGTTCTTCTGTGGCGGTTTCTTCTTCTTCTGCTGCGGTCTCTCCTTCTGCTGCGGCTTCTTGGGCTACCACAGGGATATGCCCTGCATTCCCTGTGATTGCCAGGCCCAGTAATAGGCTACTTAAAAATATAGAATAAATGCGCGATCGCAACATTACAGTTCTCCCAGTGTTAAAATTAAATTAAATTAAATTAATTGGGCAATATTAACATTTTTTAAAGTTCAACTAAGTTGATTTTGTATTTTAATAAATTATCATTATTTTTTTTAATAATAAGAGATTATTATAGCTCATACATTTGAGTCCTTTCATTCTCTATTCTAATTTTATAAAATTTCTTTTTTACAAAAAATTGAGTAATTACTTTTTTTATTAAGAAATGTAAAAAAAACGTGACATTGAGTAGAATTTAAAATAAAATTGGGATGTTAAAAAAATATAGAAAAGCTATATAACATCATCAAAATGCCTGATTCTTTAATCTCTGAACTCAATCAAAAACTAGAGTGTAATAGTCCTTTCTATTTCTATAATTTTAATACAATTGATCGGCAGTGCAAAAGTTTAGAACAACACTTACCCAAAAATTTTCGAGTCCACTATACCTTAAAAGCGAATAGTAACTTAGCAGTATGTCATCGTTTAGCTCAATTAGGAGCAGGTGCAGATATAGCATTTTCAAACGAGATATGAAAACACATCGTAGTTTTTAAGATGAGGCAAGGTAAACAGTTTGTAATCTATAAAAAGAGTGAATAGCCGTTTCATAGTATTAAAGTTTTTACAGAAACGACAACATCTTCTCAGT
>NZ_JAQMSD010000205.1 GCF_028330525.1 Spirulina sp. CS-785/01 | reverse complement strand
AAAGTGGCGAAATGCTCTTTGAGGTTGGCCAGTGCTGATTCAGCCATCAGTCTCTCCTACTTCTATGTGGGGTGATCCTGAATCTTAAGCCTTTTCACTTCCCCTTGCACTGATTGTTAAGTTCTGTGTGCGTTCGCCCTAGGCAATTCCCCGACGGTTAATGGGATGGTGCTTGCTCAGTGCTAGAATGGACTAACACCGCCTCTGCCCAAACCCGCGCCATCTTATCATGCCCTTGGCGGTTCGGATGCACACCATCGGCCAAATCTGTCCACTCTAACGCTTCAGAGAGATCGACAAAATAAATGTCGCGTCCCTCTTGCTGGTGCTGTTTCACCAGTTGGGTAATCTGTTGATTATATTGCTCAACGGGTTCAATGAAACTGCGATCGCCAATGGGAGGAATAGAACCTACAAACAGGGTTACATCCGGAGTTTGTTGCCAAATTGCTTGGATTAACTGTTCTAAACGTTCGCCAATCTTAGCCAAATTGAGGTTTTGGAGAATGTCATTTGTGCCAATGATAAGTAAGATTTGATCCGGTTGTGCTTTTTTTAACCAAGGGACGATCATGGCATTAATTTCACTGATCGTCCAACCGGAATGGCCTTCGTGATCTTTATCCGGTAACTCCGGGGGGCCATTCCGTTGCGATCCCACAAAATCAAAGGCATAGTCTTGCTCGGTTAAATGATGCCATAAATTAATCCGGTAGCCGCCAGGGATATGATAGCCATCCGTGATAGAGTCTCCCAAGGGCATAATTTTAGATGGAGATGAAGTCACAGTCGGTTCAGAAGCAGTAAACAAAGGCCAATTGGAGACTGCCAACAGCAATCCCACCCCTAAGATAGCGAATCCGAGCAGTTGCAGCAATTGTTTGCGGGACATATCGCCTCTACAGATTATTCTTTGACCCAATCCTAATTTTTTTGTCTAAAAGAGGGAGTAATCGTCCAATAAGGGTAAGCTAAAAAAAAAGTTAAAAAAGTCTAATTCTAAATCCATGAGTTCAATAAATCTAAAAGGATGCGTTTGCAATCCCATGCCTTAATTAAACGCCAATTAAGTTACGAAGCACAACGCCTCCGTCTGCTCTCAAATCGGGTCGATCGCCAAAGGAGTTGTCGCTATAATGCTCATTCTGCCTTTCTCCGGTGTGCCGTGAACCCATCCGGCCCCTGTGAAACCTGCGTCCATTATGAACCCAAGACTAAGATTGATACTGATGAACGGCAATTGTACCCCGCAGTCTAACATTCAATAAATTAATTCGATAGCCCCCAGGAATGTGGTAGCCATCAGTGATGGAATCTCCTAACGGCATAATTCGAGATGTAGTTGAGTCAACTTATGGTGACATTCAACACTGTCTAAGCTGCTTCTAAGAAACCCCAGAATTGAGCAACTCGCGTTTGCCATGTTTCCCAGTATTGTTTTACATCATTAGGTGAGAATAGTGTTATGTCGGTTTCGTCTGGGGTGGTGACAATCAATAAAGCATGGTTAATCTGGATATCATCGGGTTTGCCGTATTGTCGATTTAATGCACCGATGTAGGCCGCGAGTTGGAGAGGAATGTCATCGTAGATAGGTTTAATGCGATCGCAAAATTTAAATTCAATCGCGCAAGGAATATCCCCCCAGTTGGCCACCAGATCGACTCTCCCCCCATATCCTTCATAGAAATGAAACAAATTCCCTTCCACCAAGCGAACATTATTAATAAAATTGAGTTTGGGACATAAGTTGTCCCAGTAGGGTTGTAGGAGAGGAGGACAAGTCACAGATTCCCCCTTAAAATAGCTTTCCAGAAAGCGGTGGCCTTGGATTCCCCGTTGAATAGCAGAACTCACTTGAGTAGAGGGAGTATTTTTATGCCAGTTTTTCAGTTTTGCGCGACTGGCCGGGGAACGGGTTTTATCAAGAATCCCTGTAGTCGTGGGAGTCCAGTTGCCTCTGATGTCCATCATGCCCCGTACTCCGTACTTGGTCACGGATTTAGCATAATAAGGAGAGAGTGGAGAGTCTGACCAAAATTGATCCATTTGATTTAAGTCCTCATGGTTTTTCTGCAATTGCATACAAAACTTTATTAAATACGCAATTGAATACTTAAACGATAACCTATACCGATACTTGGGTGTCAAGCCCAATATAAATTGTTTTCGTTTATGCTTTTGTGATTTTAAATAAGTAAAATATATCTTTATCTATGATAATATCAGTAAATACGTTAACTAAGTACGCAATTGCATAAGTCGTCTTACAATGGCAGAGAACACATTAAGCAAGTTTGAGGAAGTCCTAGAACGCCAACCCCCTAGAAGGCGAGAAATTTTGCTGAAGTTACTAGCTGGTGAAAAAGATGAGGAGATTGCGGAGTCTCTAGGGATTCATCGTGGAACAGTCCGAAAACAGATTTCAACATTGTGTAGTGAGTTTCGTGCTGTCGAGTACGCAAATGAATCCTTATCTCGCTCTGATCTCATCTTCCTCTGTGTAAAGCACAAACCAGAGTTACTAGGTATTCCAACTCAGACAAGTCCAGAGACAGACAGAGACACACATGATCCACTTCTCCAGCTACAGAATCCTTTTATTCCTTTAAGTGGAGCAATTGATGATGATAAGTTATTTTTTAATCGAGAGTCAGATATTCAACAAATATTTGACTTACTCAATGCGTATAGTAGTGTAGCAATAATTGGAGATAGGCAAATCGGCAAGTCTTCGATTTTACGGAAAATACAGCGATTAGCTAAGCAACAACTACAACAAGAACGCCAAGCAATTTATCTAAATTTACAACCCATTAAAAATGAAGAAGATTTTGAATTCTATTTATGTGATGAATTAGGGATTAATAATTTAAAAGGTTATCAATTAACTCGTGAATTGAAAAAAAAGAAAATTTTATTGTTGATTGATGAAATTGAAAAAATAACAGAAGATAGCTTTACATTACAAATTCGAGACTGGTTAAGAGGCTTAGCAGAAGGGATGAATGCACCTTTAAGATTAGTGATTGCAGCTAGTCAATCTCTTGATTCAGTGTTTGAAGATGAAGGGAAAACATCACCCTTAGCTAATCTATGTTTTCCACATGATATTAATCCTTGGGATGAACAAAAAGCTCGTGACTTTATTGTCTCGCGTTTAAGTTTAACACCTAATTTTATCAAATTTAGTGAAGATGAAATTTTTGATTTAATAACTCAATCTCAAGGTCATCCACAAAAACTTATGCAATTATGTAATAAACTATACTTCGATAAAAAAAATGAACAATAATCATCAATATTTAGACAGTTTAAATTTAGAACCTAAAATTAATCACGCCTTATCATTTTGGAATATAAAAGACTACTTCATTTTATTGTACTGGTGCTTTTATTTCCCTCAAGCAATATTGTTTTATTTAAATAATTTTTGTCATCAAAAAAAACAGAATACATTTAATAATAACCTTTATTACATCATAAAAGAAATACTAAAAATAAAAATAATTAGACAGTTAATAATTAAGTCTTTTCTTTTAATTATAATTCTTTGGATTATTTTATTTTTATGGTTTAATTTTTTAGCTCACAATATACCTTTAATTACCTTGATTTCATTTTTTAAAGTCACTTTTTTGTTTTCGTTATTGGGTTCGCTAACACTATTATATTATTTAAATAAACAATATGATTTATTTATTGCTGCCGCTTCTTTTTGTGTTTACAACGTAATTTTTAGTATATTCTTTGGAATTAGTTTAATTTTTACAATATCATTGAACCTGAATGAAGTATTTTTATTAATTTTAGGAAAATTCATTAATAGTGAAACCTTAAATTATTTCGTAAATGGATTAGTATGGGGAATGGTTTTTGGGATTCCTTTTGGTTTTGCTTGGAGTTCAACATTAGCTGTTAAAGCAGGTATAGCAACTTCAGTATTAGGGATTTTACCTTTAAACTTATCCCTTGCTTTTTTAATCTTTTGGATAAAATTATTAAACTCCGGTTTGATTAGTTCTATTACATGGATTTTAGGATTTGTAATAACTTCTGTATTATTTTCATTTTTGACTGTAATTCGTATTGATGATTGGTTAATTAATTATTTAAGATCAGCTTCAAGTAACCAAAAATTATTATTTTTACCCCACGTCACTATAATTCCCTATCCCTGTTTACAAAAAAGTTTATTTGACTATATGAACAATGATTGGGAGCAAAGTACATTTTTAATTAATCATATACTGCTTTTTTCTTTACAATATATTCCCGTAATTCAATCTATTTATTCAACTATAGACTCACTGGATGCAAATGAATCTATAAAGTATATTGCTGAACTAGCAGACTATCTTATTGACTGGAAATTAATGAAATTGATAGCATTAAAGTCAATTCCACTATACCTTCTATTGCTAGTTTATCTTGTTAATGAATTAAAGCCAAAATTAGATACTGTATCTTCAGCTACGGCTGCTGGTTTTTGGTATTTACATGAATCTGATGATCAATTTTTACGACTCAAAAGGATGTATAAGTCTGAGAATGATGATTTTATTGAAACAGATTACCTCAAAAATAATCTCAGATTATCTATTAGAGCTTTTAAAAAAATACAGCATTTTCAGTATGGGGAAGAGTTATTCAACTTGGCTACAACTCTTGATTATTTACGAAGAGCATCTGATGATCTTTTGAGTTTTCAATTCTTGCCAAACTTTCCCAAAATTCCGGATTTTGATGATTTAATTAGACCTATATCATGGTTAGCAATAGAAAAAGTATACGCTCTGCACAAAGATATTTTATTACTTTTAAAAACCAAATCAATTTCCACAAGGAATTTTTTGAAATTACAAATCTCAAAAAAAATGAAAGAAGTCTTTGATTTAACAGAAGATTTACCAGAACCAGAGGAAAGAAAAATTATAAGAATACTAATTAATTTACATTATGAAATTGAAAAATTTTATCAAAACTCTCAAAACAAAAATTTTAATCAGCCAGTTCATAATCCTTACATCATTAGTAATCCTATTGAAGGAAAAATTTTAATTGGACGAGATGATATTTTAAAAGAGTTAGAACAACTATGGCTGATCAATCATATTTTACAATCAGTTGTCCTGTATGGACATCGACGCATGGGCAAAACATCTATTTTGCGTAATATATCGAACTCTTTAGGGTCAGAAGTATTGGTGGCTTATGTGAACCTTCAAAATGTAGGAAATGTAACTCATGGAGTGGGAGAAGTTCTCATGGCTATTACCGATGAACTCGCAGAAACCCTTAACCTTGACCCTCCCACGGATAACGACCTCTTAACCCTCCCCCAACGCACCTTTGAACGCTACCTGAAAATCATCCTCAAACAACTGGGGGACAAACGGTTAATTATTGCCCTCGATGAATTTGAAACCCTAGAAACCCTCATCGAAGCGGGACAAATTCCCACTGACTTTTTAGGCTTTTTACGGGGAATGGTACAACTCAGCCCAAAAATTGCCTTTGCTTTTGCCGGGTTACACACTCTCGAAGAAATGACCACCGACTACTTCCAACCCTTTTATGCCAGTGTTATTCCCATTCATGTCGGCTTCCTCAAACCTGCGGCGACTCGCCAAATTCTCGCCAACCCCGATGATGATTTTCCCCTCGACTATACCGGAGAAGCCTTAGATTTCGTTCACAACCTTACAGCAGGACAACCGTTTTTAGTGCAGTTGGTGGGGTTTCAATTAGTCCGTCGTTATAATGAGCAGGTGTTTGAGGAAGGCCACCAACGGGATGTCCAGTTTACTCTAGAAGATGTAGAAGCGGTCATTCATCACCCCGACTTTTTTAGACAGGGACGCTATTATTTTGAGGGAGTCTGGAAACAAGCAGCCGACGGTGCAGAAGGACAACAAGACATCCTGCAAGTTTTGGCGAGGGAGAGAGAGGGGTTAACCCTGGAAACCCTCACTCAGAGACTCTCCTTCGAGACTGCTACGGTACAAGAAGCCTTAAAAACCCTGCAACGCCATGATGTGGTACAGGAACAGGACGGAAACTGGCAGATTATTGTGGAATTATTCCACCGTTGGGTCGCGCAACGGGAATAAGCAGGTGATTTATTTTTCGAGAAGGCTGAGGGGGATACCTACTCCCATTGCGGATGAATCTTTGATTTAATGGGGGAGTATGTCACAATGCCTCAACAGGGTCACTCTTGTTTTCCCAAAGTTGCTATACTCCGAGTCACAGACAGGAGACTTTGGGTAACGTTCAGAGATTCCACCAATGGGTTTATACTTGCTCGAACAGGAAAGTTTATGAAACGCTTTTTTAAGGCTGCTTGGTACTCAACACTCTTTACTGGCGCGACACTGTTCACCGTGGGGATGAGCAGTGTTAGAGTGAATGCTCAGACGCTCTATAACCCCCTTCCTCTGTCGTCAGGGCAGGAAGTGACGGATACGCTGTCTGAAGAGGATATTCCGACGGGAGATGGGGGGTTTTCACGGGATTATCGAGTTAGGTTAGAAGATGGGGATCAGGTTGCTATTGATTTGATCTCGGATGAGTTTGATCCAATTGTGATTCTTTTGGCGGCTGATGGCTCAACGGTGGCAGAAAATGATGATGGCCCCGATGGGACAACGAATTCTCTCTTGTTTGCTCGCATTACGGAGGGGGGCGAATATATTGTACGAGTTCGGGCGTTTGGAGAAACGGGCGGCGGGATGTTTAATCTCAAGGTAACTCGTTTGAGACCTGTTGAGGAATAAGTTGTTTGTTGTTTGTTCTGGGGAAAAAGGGAATAGGGAATAGGGAAGTGGTTCAACTCTCTCCCCTCTCTCCCCTCTCTGTGTCCTCTGTACCTCTGTGGTTCAACTATCCATTATCAAGTATCAACTATCAACTCCTCCATCTCCCCCATCAACTATCAAGTATCACCTATCAACTGCTTGACATAGATTATGGCTGCATCTGAATCCTCGAAACAAGAACCCCATAGTGATTATCGGCTGCTCGATCGCGGCAAGCTGTCGCCGATGATGCAGCATTATATTGAGGTAAAAGAACAGTATCCCCAAGCGTTACTGTTGTATCGGGTGGGGGACTTTTTTGAATGCTTCTTTCAAGATGCGGTGAAGGTGGCTGAGGAGTTGGAGTTAGTGTTAACGGCCAAGGAGGGAGGAAAGGATATTGGCCGGGTTCGCATGACGGGGGTCCCTCATCATGCGTTGGAACGCTATGCGGCGTTGTTGGTGGAACGGGGGTATGCGATCGCCATTTGTGACCAAGTGGAAGATGCCGCCCAAGCTGCCGCCGAACGGCGGATGGTGGAACGGCAGGTGACACGACTGCTTACCCCTGGGACTTTACTTGAAGATGGTCTGTTAACGGCCCGACGCAATAATTTTTTGGCGGCTGTGGTGATTGCCAAATTTCACTGGGGGTTAGCCTATGCGGATATCTCTACGGGGGAATTTTACACGACCCAGTCCCAGGGGATGGAAGCGTTGAGTATGGAGTTGCAACGCCTGCAACCGTCGGAAATTTTGCTGCCGAGTAATGCCCCCGATATTGGCGGGTTGTTGCGTCCTGGGGAAAAGTCCAGTGAAATTCCCCCAGAGTTGCCGGACTCCTTTTGTTATTCCCTGCGGCCTCAGAAGTATTTTAAGACGGCGGAGGCGAAGGATCGGTTACTGGATACTTTTAGGGTGCGATCGCTCGAAGGGATGGGCTGTGAACACCTCTCTTTGAGTATCCGCGCTGCGGGGGGCTTATTGCAATACCTCGAAGACACCCAAAAAGCCAATCAAGTCCCCCTGCAACCCCTGCGCACTTATACCCTCAGTGATTATCTCATCCTCGACCCCCAAACCCGACGCAATTTAGAAATTTTGCAAACCGTCCGGGATGGTAGTTTTCACGGGTCGTTACTTTGGGCCTTAGATGAAACCATGACGGCCATGGGAGGCCGGGCCTTGCGTCGTTGGTTATTACAACCCCTGTTAGAGTTAAAAGGCATTGAAACCCGCCAAGGGAGTATCCGCGAATTAGCCGAAAATCACCCTCTCCGGAGTGACTTACGGCAAATGCTGCGGAAGTTTTACGACCTAGAAAGGTTAAGCGGTCGCGTGGGGTCCGGTCGTGCCAATGCCAAAGATTTAGTCCATTTAGCGGATTCTTTGGTGCGGTTGTCCGAGTTGGCCAATTTGGCCAGTCAAGGCAAATCCCCCTATTTTCGCGCTTTACAAAATACTCCCGTGGAATTGGAACAGTTGGGACAACAGGTGTTAGAGAGTTTAGTGGAGAGTCCCCCACAACAGATTAAAGAGGGGGGGATTATTCGAGAAGGGGTGAACCCGGATTTAGATGAACGGCGGCATAATTTAGCAGCAGACCGTCAATGGATCGCTAATTTGGAGGTGACGGAACGGGAACGGACAGGGGTGGCGAATTTGAAGGTGGGATATAACAAGACCTTTGGCTATTACATTAGTTTACCCCGCAGCAAGGCAGAGCAAGCCCCGGAAAATTACACCCGTAAGCAGACTTTAACCAATGAGGAACGATACATCACCTCGGAGTTAAAGGAACGGGAAACGCGCATTCTGACGGCACAGGATGATTTGAATAAGTTAGAGTATGAGGTGTTTACGGAGTTACGGATGCGGGTGGCGGAGAAGTCCCAGGCCATTCGTACTATCGCTAAGGCGGTGGCGGCCATTGATGTTTTGGCCGGGTTGGCTGAGGTGGCGGTGGAACAGGATTATTGTTGCCCGGAGATGACCCCAAACCGGGAGTTAGAGGTTATTGAGGGTCGTCATCCGGTGGTGGAGAAGATGTTAGGGAGTGGCTTTTTTGTGCCGAATTCGGCGTTGTTAGGGCAAGCGGGAGAACCGGATTTGGTGATTTTGACGGGGCCTAATGCTAGTGGGAAAAGTTGTTATTTGCGCCAGGTGGGGTTAATTCAGTTAATGGCGCAGACGGGGAGTTTTGTCCCGGCGAAAACGGCGAAATTGGGAATTTGCGATCGCATTTTTACCCGTGTCGGGGCCGTGGATGATCTGGCGACGGGACAATCTACATTTATGGTGGAGATGAATGAAACCGCTAATATTCTCAATCATGCCACAGAGAAGTCCTTGGTGTTACTGGATGAAATTGGCCGGGGAACGGCAACTTTTGACGGGCTTTCTATTGCTTGGTCAGTGGCGGAATATTTAGCTCAGGTGATTCAAAGCAAGACCATTTTTGCGACCCATTATCACGAATTAAACGAATTAGAGTCTATTTTGGAAAATGTGGCTAATTATCAAGTTACAGTGAAAGAATTGCCCGATCGCATCGTCTTTTTACACCAAGTTCGACCCGGTGGGGCTGATAAGTCCTATGGCATAGAAGCGGGACGTTTGGCGGGTTTACCGGATTTAGTGATTGATCGGGCTAAAGAAGTAATGGGGCAAATTGAACAACATAGTAAAATTGCCATTGGGTTACGCAAGGGAACAAGTAAAAAAGTGAAGTCTCCCCCACCGGAAAGTAATGGTCAATCTAAAGGACAGTTAGATATTTTTTGGTAATTGTTAATTGTTAATTGGCTTTCAATATAAGTTAAGGCTACATTGATTTGCTGCTCAGTCAAATTAAATAATCCTTGAATAAACTCAGCCGGATAATGAGCCGTAACATAATCCATTACATCATAGAGGGTGATGGGTGTTCCTGCGATCGCAAGACCTCACTCTGTCCGAATAATGGCAGGGGGTTGGGTCGGTGTTGGCCTCATATTTCAATATCTCCACAGAAAAACTAGCAACTTTTACAGAAAAATAAGTCATTCATCCTTCGATTTTAAATCGAAGGATGAATGACACTTAAAGGCTTTAGCCTTCTGTATCTGCTAGAATCAACGAAAGCCCAAAACTTAATGGGTGAAAAATCCAAGCGGGCTAATTCAAAAAGTAGAGATACAGCTAAACTTTCGCGCGAGCCAAGGTCAATAGGGCGTATTTGACTGCGCCATCGAGAATCCATCTCTGGAACTCTAAAAGGATAGAAGCGAAGCAACGCGGTTTTCAACCCGTTGCGTAGCCTCCTTTTAGAATCCACGTTTTTGCGTGGAGAAGTCAAAAATTGTCTGTTCAATCCAAACCACAATTCCTATCCCCCATTAATGATTATTCTTCTCGGAAGACCGCATGGTGTATAGAGTTTGTTTTCCTTTAGTATCTAGCGACTCCGAAAGACTATCCGAAGACGAAGATTGCCGCTTCACGACTTTTCCTAAATTCTGGGGATCAACTGCACTTAGAGAAATACGAATACGGGGGCCCGACTCTCCTAAACGGACGATCATTCCGTCAGTAATCGACATAGTTTTAATGGGTTTACCATCCACAAAAGTCCCATTGGCCCCAAAACTGACAATTTGCCAGTTGTTGGGAGTATTGCGTAATTCAGCATGACGACGGGAGACAACAGCACTGTAGAGAACCACCTCATTTTGGTGGCCACGGCCTAGACGCACAACAGGTTCAGAATCAAACATCCAACTCTGAACAGGGGTAGATTTACTCGGATGTAATAATGTTAGGGTAATCACTTTAATTCCGCTAGAAGGTGACGAACAATCAAAGCAGCTTGCTGACTTTGCATGGGTGACAAGATGAGTCTTGGACTAACTTTGATGTTACCCAATTTTTCTAGTTGACTTTACTATAGGCGATCATAAGTGATTTGTTCTGATTCTGGGATCAGCATTTTGGCGAATCTATAGGCTAGGATAATTATTCAGAGGGGGAAGTCGCCGTAGGAGGTTGCTGTGGGGGAAATTAATCTCAATCGCTTAAAGCTGAGTCAACTGCGGGCTTTGATTGCAGTGGATGAGGCGAAAAATTTTAGTGAGGCGGCCCTTCAGTTGGAGGTGTCTCAATCGGCGATTAGCCACGCGATCGCGCAACTCGAAGAAGAATTAGGCGTTTCGCTGTTTTCCCGTGGCCGCCAAGGTGCAGTCCCCACTCCGGTGGGCCAGCGCATTATTAACCATTCCCGTCGTATTGTTGATCTCCTGATAGAAATTACCGAAGAAGCGAAACAAGCCAGGGGACTCAATGGGGGAACGGTTCGCATTGCTTCTTTTCGCAGTGTCTCCACCCATGTCCTGTCTGTGGTGATTGCCCAATTTCGCAGTCAGTATCCCAATATTGAGGTTGCCATTACGGAGCATTTTGATTATTTTGGGGTTGAACAAGCCTTACAGCAAGGTCATGCCGATTTAGGCTTTACTTATCTTCCCACCAGTTCTGAGTTTACCAGTTGGGAAATTCTCCACGATGATTATATTGCGCTGCTTCCTCCTGATGCTCCCCCTTGTCATGAACCGTTAACTTGGCAGCAATTAGCCCAATATCCCCTGATTACGACTCGCCGGGGGGATGCGTGTTATGCGTCTCTCAATCGTTATCTCCGCAAGGCCCCTGTACCGTTAAATATTGCCTATGAAGTGCGGGAAGATTCCACGATTGTCAGTATGGTGACGCAGGGATTAGGGGCGGCCATTATGCCTCGTTTATCGGCTGAACCTGTTCCCCCCCAAATCCAAGTGGCTCAATTACCGGCCTCGTTAGAGCGTGTGATTGGGGTAGCGTTATTGGCTAACGCGCTCTATCCCCCGTCGGTGTATGCGTTTTTGGAGGTGATTAAACAGATGAATGTGGAACATTTAATCACCCGGAAATTATCAAAAACAGTAAACAGTAAACAGTAAACAGTAATGTTGTTTGTTCTTGGTTCTTTGTTCTCCCCCATCTCCCCCATCTCCCCCGACACCCGACACCCGACACCCAACTCCCAACTTTTCTTAAACAATCCTTGGGAAAGGTGGGGTTTCTGGAGATTCCCGTCACAATGAAGGTAGCTGAGTTGGTGAAGTTCTATGAGTTATGTATGCGATATTGGTACGGGGCAGACAATTTATCTGGAAAATCAGGGGATGCAAACGGTGGTGACAACGGTGAGTCATACACCAGGACAACAGCAACAGGCCACGAATCAGTTTCAAACGGGGTCCTGGACGCAACCACCGGAAATGTATAAAACGGCGCAAGGGGTGATTATTAAGTTACGGACGGAATGGGGCGATCGCTTTATGCAAATTCAAGGGGGAACAATCCACGCGACGGCAGGCCATCCCTCGTTTCAAAATGCTCAACAGCTAAATGTGCAACCTACCCAATCTACGCCGAGTCAGGAGATGCCGGAAATGCAGCCTATGCAGCCTATGCAGCCCATGCAGCCTATGCAAATGGGAAATATGCAGATGAACCCCATGGAGATGCGGATGGGCAATATGGAGATGCGGATGGGCAATGATGCGCCCCAGTCACAACGCAAGTTTTGTCCTCAATGTGGGGTGGGGGTGAAAGCGAGCGATCGCTTTTGTTCCAGTTGTGGTCATAAGTTAACGTCTTAATGACTTAATGACCACCATAAGCCAGAGAGGGAGTAGAGAATTGAGAATGGCGTACTTGGTCTCAATCCCTCTTTATTGGGTTCAAATTCTTAAATAACTCCCTTGGGGATCAAGGGGGTTGGTAATTGGTTGAAACTGTGTTACGAAATATTGATGAACAAGACCAATTCAAAGTGTGATATTTTAGAATTTACAGGGTGTTCCAAAACCCATTAACCCAAAAAAACCTTACTGGGGAGGCTCTCTACTCTTTGCATCTAGGGAAATTCCGTGAATTTACTCAGTAAAGTTGTATTGGAATAACATCAATTATCGCTGACTGTCTAATCGTGAGCATTTCAACATGAATCAAAAAAAACAAGGCTTAAAAGGCACAGAAACCCAAGCCAAAGTTCGTTTGCTGCTGTTTTTGTGGGAAATGGGCGGATTAACGGAGGCGGTGAAACGGAGTGAACTTCATAAGAAACTGGTGAGAACCCGTGAGACGGCGAAGGATTACGAAGGCATTTTTCAGCAGTTGGAGGAAAATGGCGCGATCGCGCTAACCACTCAAAACCGATCTAGGCGCGTTCAACTCACCCAAGACGGTTTAAAAACCCTCACCGACGGCTTAAAAAATCCCCAATTTAATTTTGCCGGGAAACAGGTAGGAACAAAAGCTCCCAATGCTCTGCTCAAGTGGATTCGAGCTATGGAAGGGGCCAGTCTTTCCACTCAACCCACAGCCAGCACAATTCCCCCTATTAACTCCTACGAAACCTTTGAAAAGTTGGCCTTGGACGTTTACGACAAACTCAACCAAAATTACAACTTCCGGGATTTAGTCCCCATTTACCGTATCCGTCGGGAAATTGGCGATAAAGTCCCCCGTGCGCAATTTAACGAATGGTTGGTTGATATGCAGGCCAATGATTTAATCCAGTTAATGGCCGGAGAAATGCCGGATATGACTCCCGACAAACGAGAAGACTCCCTAACTCTCCCTGGGGGTGCATTCCGCTATTATGTCCAACGATTAAACGCCTAATTTAACCCCAGTTTCGCCAAATTTAAGGTTAATCCTCCTGTAGTTTGTCTGGTCACAGAATTATGTCTAACCCCTCCTCCCCCACAGAACTCAATGCGGCTATTCAGAGTTCTAACCCCTTCAGCAAAGCGGGTGTTGTCCGAGAACAAAATGTTTGGGGAACTGGGTTTCCCGATGTCACCTCGCTCAATGCTCATGCCTCTGATACGGTATTCAAAGCCTTAGAAGATGTCCAAAAAAGCGAAACCCATAAAGTGACCTCTCTCACCCTCACCGCACAGTATGGAGTCGGTAAAACTCACTTAATTAGCCGCATTCGTCGCCATTTATTGCAAGAAAATCAGACCCTTTTTATTTATGCCAATGGTGACAAATACGCTGATTTAGATTTAGCGCAGTATCAACTCCAACAAAATATTGCGGAAAGTCTCAGTCGAACTGGAACGGATAATTTAATGCAGTGGCAAGAAATTGCTGCGGCCATGTTAAATGAAGTCGTCAAAACTCCAAAACCTGCTGCTTGGTTAACCCGAAACTTTGATCAGACTTTTCAAAAAAATTTAAAAAAAGGAAAAAATCTGATGGACATTTTATGCCAACAAGTTGGCAAGAAAAAGTCCAACACTGATCCCTATATTATTCGTGCCATTCTCTGGACGCTTTCGGCTAAAGGATCAAGCTATGCGATCAAATGGCTATCGGGTAATGATTTAGACCCATCTCACGCTAAATTACTGGGATTACCTGTCAATAAAAAGACCAATCAAGACCGAGAAGCTGAAGCCTTAAATTTTATTCAACAAATTTTAAAATTAGTCAGTCAATATAAGTCAGTTTTGATTTGTTTTGATGAAATTGACCATATTGATAAATTTAGTGATGAAGGCTTTACAACCCCCCAAGTTATTGCTAATGTAATTAAGCGTTTATACGATACCTTAGATAATTACAAAGATGGTAAAGGGGTTTGTCTATTAACCGTCATGTCTCCCGATACATGGCGAGATTCTATTGATAGTGTTAGTTCTGGAAGTAGTACCGGATTATCTGATCGCCTTTCTACCTACACCCAACGAGAACCTATTAAATTAAATCTTTTAAAAGCTGACTCAATGCTTGAGTTAGTTTCTCTGTGGTTGCAGGACTTTTATCAACGAAAAGACTTAGTTCCTCCTCATTCTTTTTATCCCTTTGAAGAGGAACAATTGAAAAAGTATGCAAAAACAAACCGTCCCACCGTCCGTGAAGCCTTAAAATGGTGTGCCGAAAACTTCAAAATTGAAGAGGAACAACTCCCTGAGAAAGCGAGTGACCGTTTTGAGTTAGCATTAAGTCGAGAAAAAGAAGAAGATTTTGGAGAATTCCTAGAAGATAATGATCTTTTAGCAGAAGCACTCCGCTTTGCCTTTTCTACGCTAGTCGGAGAAACGATAGAGGGAGAAACTCCTAGCGGAGAAAAGATCAACCAAGCCATCATTGAAGAAGTTGCTGATGTTGTTCCTAAAAGTAAAAATAGTGATTGGATTAATTTTAAATTAATAGGAAAAGAACAAACCAAAGAATTTAAAATTGGTGTGTCTATTTTACAGCATAATCACTGGATTTCCATCAGTGCAGGAATGGGACGACTCATTAATTATGAAACCTTTGATTTAACTCGTGGTTGCTTAATTCGGTCTAAGGATAAAAAAATAAAAAAGGATTGGGATGCTTATAAGCAAGTTAAGCAATTAGTGAAAAAATTAGGAGGAGAATGGGTTGATTTACAAGCAGAGGATGTAAAACCTTTAATCGAATTATATAGCGTTTATCAACAACGAGATCGCTATGACTTAACAGAAGATGAAATTTTCAATTACTCTAAATCTACAACTTGTAATAATCCTCTACTCTTAGAAGTATTAAGTGATCCTGATGGCTCAATAGATGAATCCGCGATTGAAACAGAATATTCATTAGAAGATGCTTTTGAGGTTGATGAGGAACTAGAAGAAGCAGAAGAAGTTGATCCTTTCGCAGACTCTATTGAAGATGAGGAGTCTGAAGTAGGAGGGATATTAGAGGAAGGTGAAGAAATACCAGATGAAGAAATACCAGATGAAGAAATACCAGATGAAGAAGCAAGCAACACTATCACTGAAGAAGTTGAGCAAAAATGGTATCAAAAAAACTATACAGGAACAGCTATTAATTCTTTTACCTTTTTAGGAAACTCTTACGAAGTTCAATCATGGAAAGACTTCTTTATTACCGTTTGCACTTTAATTAAACTCCGTCACAATAAAGAGTTTTCTAAAATTTTAGAGTTAAAAGGCAAAAAACGTCTTTATTTTTCCAAAAATCCAGATGATTTAAAAATGCCAGAAAAAATTACTGGAACAAATATTCATGTTGAAACTAATTTTAGGTCTCAGCAAGCGGTTCGCCGAGTTTATCAAATCATTACACTCTTTGGGTATGACGAGGATAGTATTACCATTGAAGTAAATGAAGAATAAAGTGGAAAGTGGAATGAATGTTATTTGACAATCTGAAAGAGAACAATTTTTACAGAAGTAAAACAGGGAAGATATAAATTAATAGATGAAGCTGTTAATGAAGGAGTCCGTTTTTAAATTATGCAAAATGAGATTTATCAAGGACGTTTTGATGAATTAAAAAATGCTTTGTATCTTCCTAGGGAAAATATACAAGCACTTCTATCAAAAAAAATGATCGTAGTTATCCCGCTACGGTTTATCCATCCGGGACGTAGTTTTATTTTATATCCTGTTGAATTAGACTCAGTAGAACAAACCTATAAACCTAGTTTTCTGGAAACACTAACACAAAACCAAACAGCATCTAATTCTGAAAACGTCATTATCCAAACCTGGGCAAAATGTGAAAAATGTGAAATTGAGGAGAATGCCGATAATCTCAACAGTATTTCACAATTAACCGTTTGGCAAACGGATTATTTACAACAATTACTCAAAAAAAAATCACGGCTTTTCTTAGCCTATTTGCGGGTGTATCAACTAGACTCCCCCCAAGCAATGCCTATCACCCCCAATGCAGCACGAAAACTAGGAAAAATTACCGGAATTGCTCCCCCTCTGACGGTTTCTCAATCCCAACCAGTATTTGATGAAACCGCGTTTAACAATGCTTGTGAACAATTAGAAAAGCGGCAACTGACCTCCCCAAAACCGGATGTTACTCCCCCAAAACTAGAAGTTCCCCCCCCAAAACCGGAAGTTCCCCCCCCAAAACTGGAAATTAACGTCCCAGAAGTTTCCCCCCAACCTCCCTCTACGACTTCTCCCCTAGACTGGATAGAACAATTAACTATTATTGGTAACTCTAAGCAAGGCCATGAGTTTGAACGGTTAGTGCGTCAAAGTTTAATTTTTTTGGGGTTTGGTAGTACTGGCCAAAATCCCAAAGCGAGTCTTGATCCTACCGCAACGGGAGGGCCCGGAGGTTTAGATTTTTATGCGACTACTCCCTATCCGGTGGTGGGGGAATGTAAGGCTACACAAACGGAAAAAGTCCCCGATGGGACTCCCGCCCAATTGGTTAAGTTAGGCCATAAAATTTTACAAGCGGAGTATGATACTTGTATCAAAATTCTGGCGGTTGCGGGGGAGTTAACTAACGATGCACAACAAACTGCTATGGGGAATAATATGAATGTTGTGCGTCCCGAAACTTTACAACGGTTAGTGCGACTCAAGGCCGCTTATGGGGGGGCGATTAATCTTTGGGAGTTGAAACGGGTTCTGGAAACGCCTCCGTTTGGACAAGAGGCGGATGGGAAGATTAAGGGGTATATTGAGCAGGTTTGGGACGAATTAAGGGTGCGATCGCACGTTATTCAAGTCCTGCAACAATACCTCCACAACACCCACTTACCCGAAGTCAGCGTGGATCAACTATTTGGGGCCTACATGGGGTCTCCCCACCCTCAACCCCTCAACCTCCTTAGACTCCACGAAATTCTAATAGAACTCTCCTCCCCTTTGACTGGATATTTGGGACGAATTAGAGGAGAAACGTGGAAAGAGGATCGCTTTTATGTCCTCCAAGAGTTAAACTTAAATGATCCCGCAGGAGCTTTTTAACTAAGGCTTGGCTCGTCATTTTTTCTTGAGATAATATCTCAATTAAATATTGCTCTGCTTCCGAATCAAGGTTAATGGTTAGCATAATTCAGTAATCACCTTAATGACTGGCCACTAAATCATTTAACGTATTTTTTAACGTTCCCAAGGTACTTTGTTGGTTTTGTTCTAAATCTTGGACTTGGGTGAGTAATTGCGCGATCGCGTTTAACTTCTCCTTCGTCTCCTCAATCCCCTCCTGAAGGGACGGCAACACCTCCTCCGACCAATTCACCCGGCCCCACAACAACGCCGTCGAAGCCTGTTCCTCCCGTAACGACTCCTCCAGAGAGCGCACCTCACTTTGTTCCGTATCGCAGCGATCGCTTTTCTCCCGTAAATCCGCCTCCATCTCCTGCACCGTCGTCTCCAACGACTGAATTTCCCCCTCCAACGTTTGCATCTCCTTCTGCAACTGATTAGACTGGGCCCCCAAATCCGTCAGAATCGGCGTGAGATCAGACCAACCCCCCAACTCATCCTCAACCTCCGACTCCGGCACCCCCTGCTTACGCTGTAACACCCGCAAATGTAACTTTAACTCCGTTTGTCGCTTCGCCAGCGTCCGTTGTTGGCCCACCAACGTCTCATGGAGCATCTTCTTCTGCTCCTTCTCATCAGCCAACTCCTCCTCAATACGCTTCACCTCATCCCCACTCGCCTGCTTCAACTGCGCTTCCAACTCCTCAACCGCCTCACGCTGTAACGTTAACTCCTCCTCCTGACTCCCCACAAACTGCATCAACTTATCCAACTCCGCCTGTTTCTGATTCACCGCCTCCTGTAACTGCCCCTGGGAAAGCCCCTCCAACGCATCCACATCAATATCCAGCGTATCCTTGGGTTCAGGCGCCCCCGAAGCCACCCGCGATAAACTCTCCTGTAATAGCTCATGGCTTTGGTGATGCTCCTTGAGCTTCTCCAAAAATATCTGCTTATGTTCCAAACTATGTTTTTGGCGATAATACTCCTGTCGCGCCTCCTCCAGAGTTCCCCGTAACGACTGCAAACCCTGACGCTTCTCCTCTAACTCATCACTCTTGCGGTCCACTTCCGTCTGCTGATTCTGAGCATCCGCCCGTTGTTCTTCCAACTGCTGCCAATAATGTTGATAATTCGCCTGCTGATTCTCCAACTGTTCCAACGTACTGCTCACCTGGGCCTGTAACTCCTGCGTCGGCATCCCCCCTTGGGTCAAATGTTCCACCAACGACTGAATTTCCGACATTTGCTCTGGCTCAATCCCACCATTTTGGGACCCACCCGACTCCTGTTGTCGCTCCTCTAACCGTCGTTGCTCCCCACGGAGATGCTCCCACGCCTGCTCCAACTCTTGACTTTTGCGCTCAAACTCCTCCCGAATGCGATTGGCCTCCGCCTTCGCCTCCTCCACTTCCTCATTACTGGCCGTTCCCTCAGCCCCCCCCTCTTGCTCCAATTGAGCGAATTCCGCCTCCAACTCCGCCTCCCGTTCTTGGAGAGCCTGAGCTTGAGCCGTCAGAGACTGCTTCCACATCTCAATCTCTTCTTCTTGGTTCTTAATCTTGTCTTGTAACTTCGACAGACGGGATAAATCTCGAACAATTTGCGTGCCAGCCGGTTCCGGCGTGCCTTGGACCTGGCGATTATTATTGAGATTAACGAGAATTAACGCCCCATTTTCAAAATCATTCGCTGCATCGCCCGGAACCGATTCATCCCCAGGAACCGCATTCCATGTTTGGTCATTGCGCTGACAGGCGAGGAGATTGAGTTCTGTAGCCGTTTTCCCCATGAACCCACTTTTCTGCTTTTTAACTTCTGCAAGATACAGCACGCTGACAATCCTCTTTTCTGATGTATCGTGAGCTTGATTGACACTCCCACGAATTCTATTCGTTGGATTCTCAAGCAGTCCACAATCGGACCCTTGAAGGCATAGTCAAAGTGCCTCGCTTACACTCCACCTAGGTTTATCCCCAGTTTTGGGTTTATCCCCAGTTTTGGGTTTATCCCCAGTTTTGGGTTTATCCCCAGTTTTGGGTTTATCCCCAGTTTTGGGTCTATCCCCAGTTTTGTGCTTACTTTCTTAGGATGTTGGCACTGCCGTTTCCATCGGCATTAATTAGAAAATAGAATAACACAAGCTGGGGGAAGATAACCCCCTTCTGCCCGTTGTCATCCTCCCCTGCAATGGGATGAGCTTTCAACATCACCTTGCCGTTTGGGAGAAGCCAATTAAAAATCAGCCACCAGCCAGAGCAATTGAATCTCTGAATTGAATCTCTGAGCCATCCCTACACATCAGACAGAACCTATCAGACAGAACCTATCAGACAGACTCAGACCCATCCAATCAAGAGCAGACAAGAGCTAAGAATGAAGACTCCCATGGATCATGTTCCCTATTTTAACTAAATGTTTCAAGAAGTCCCATACCCATACACTTGCCCTAGTGTCTTGGTAGCTTTTGACGCTCCACGCCCTAAAGGAGCGTGGATTCTTGGTTCAACGAATCTCCGTTAGCTAGCAGGATTTCTCCAACCAACCAAGAGGGAGTTTCTCCCCAAGCGTTAATTTTCGTGCGCCCCACGATATATAAAGCCCTTT
>NZ_JAQMSD010000204.1 GCF_028330525.1 Spirulina sp. CS-785/01 | reverse complement strand
GCTATCAGCCGTCAGCCTAAAACCATTTAACCCGTTAAACACGGGTTTCAGCTATTAGCCTTGGGTTTCAACCCAAGGTATATTATGGGGTAAGCCTTCAGCTATCAGCTATCAGCCGTCAGCCTAAAACCATTTAACCCGTTAAACACGGGTTTCAGCTATTAGCCTTGGGTTTCAACCCAAGGTGTATTATTTAAAACCATTTAACCCGTTTTTAACGGGTTTCAGCTATTAGCCTTGGGTTTCAACCCAAGGTATATTAGAAACTACAGTCACAGGGAATATCGCACCCCCCACAGTCTGGCATATCACATCCATCACAGTCTGGGGTATCTAGATCACAGTCTGGGGTATCACATCCACACCCATAGCAACTCATATCAGCGCAAAACCCATTGGAGGAGTCGCGTTTGTGCTGTTTTTCAGCGTGGAGGAGAATATTGGCGGTTTTGCAGTCGCGGAGACGTTGTTGAAGTTTTGGGATGGCTTCTGCAAGTCCTTGTTGTTGAATGGTGGTGTGGAAATATTGGGAGCAGGAGTCCCCTCTATGAAAGGCTTTGTGAGCGCAGGAGAAGCCTTTGTGGGGGGAGAGATGATGTTGATAGAATTGGATAATTTTCAGGGCTATTTTATCCAAAAGGTTGACAAGTCCTAACCCCTGAGATATCTGTATCAGGGGAAAAAGGGCGATAACTGAGCTAGAAATTAAACCGTTTTGGGGATTAAGTTTGTTGCTTTTCATGGGAGGATAAAGTGGGAAGGGATAGACGATAGGAATAGATCATTTGTTGCAGCAGACGGGGGAAACCGTAGCGCAGCAAACGATATTGGATAAAGTGACGGAGTAAATAGACAACTCCCTTTTTTTTGGCTTGTTGACTATAGAAATGAATGGTTTTCCCAAAATCTATAATTCTGCGACCGAAATATTCTTTTTGGACTCCGCCAATATCTAGGCGAATTTGGTGGGCATTGTAGTTACTTAAATTTAAGGGGTTAAATTGGGTTAAGTGATGTTTTTGGGCAAATCTTGTATAATTTTCGCCTGTTCTCATATGGGGGGTTTCCCGATCGCTGATCCATTCCCACACAGCCCAGTCTGCTCCTGCAAAGAGAAATTCGGGGACATCTTTGGTGACGTTTTGGGCTTTTAAATAAATGCCTGTGGGGATTTCTGACCATGTGCCGTGATGCCAGACAAAGTGGGAGTCAAAAAAGGCTTTAAAGGCGATTTTTTTGCTGTTAATTTTTACTTTTGCGACTCGCCCAATCATGCCACAGCCAATAATTTTTGTTTTAATTTTCTGGACGGGAGATGAGGAAAAAAAGGGTTTGGTTTTAGTGATTTGTAATGCTTTTTTGCTAGCATATTTTGTGCATTTTTGCAAGTAAAATGTTTGTTTTTTGCCGATTTCTTCGGTGTTGCGGACATAAACGGCTAACCAATCAAAAAAATATTGTAATTCTGTTTCTGTAAAGTCAGAGATTTGGAAATCCTGTATATTTGGCTGAAGAAAGTATAGTTTGCTTTGAGAAAAGTGTTGTTTATACTTCGCACAGAGGGAATAAAACGTTTGAGGAGACAGTAATTGTTGTTCAGCTTGTGTAATAATATTTTGAATTGACAATTCACTCATATTTTGCATTGTTACGTTTCTGTTAATGCTGTGGGTTCTTTGGGTCTTTGGAGGTCAAAGCATCCAAAGAATAGCTAAGATAGACGAAACCCGTCTTAGCGATTACTTCACAATTTTGCACTGGAATTCCAGATTTTAACCCTGAACGGGAATTTTTGCTCCTCCGGTTTGCAGCGATCGCGTTAAAGCCGTTAAAATCTTAACCAACTCCGTCCCCACCCATCCCGACGAGACAGGGGAGGGAGTGTCAGTTTGGACGCATTCTAAGAAGCGATCGCAAACCTCCCGTAACGGTTCATAATTCTCTAAACTCACCACCTCCGTCTCCACTCCCTTGGGAGTAAAAGACTGGCCCTCTTTCTCAAAATACCCCCGTTTCAGCATCAGAGGAGACTCGGCCAACTCATCAAACACCAAACTCCCCTTATCTCCCACCACCGTTAACCGTCGTTGTTTATCAGTATTCAACCAGCAAAGATGAACATAGGCAGTAAACCCACTAGGATAATACAACGTCACCCAAACCAAATCCCGCAGACCCGACACCTGTTCCTGTGCTACCGTCATATTGAGTTCCGGTTGTAACCAAGTCGTCCCCGTTGCTTGGACTTCGGTGGGGACTTCCCCCAACCAACGGCTAAAAATAGCGATATCATGGATCGCTAAATCCCACAACGCATCCACATCCTGACGAACAGGACTTAAATGGGTTCTCGCCCCATAGCCATAATATAATTTCCCTAATGTTCCCTCATCAACCACCTGTTTTCCCCCTTCCACCGCAGGATTAAAGAGATAAGTATGATCAACAAATAACTGTCGTTGCTGGTTGGCGGCCAACTCGCATAACTGACGACATTCTTCCGGGTCGAGGGTGAGGGGTTTCTCAGTGAAGATATGATAGCCTAACTCCAAGGCATCCTTAATCAAAGCATAATGGGTTGATGCGGGAGTCGCAATGACCACAGCCTCTAATTCAGGATGTTGGCGAATAGTTTGCCAGTCTTCTGTGAAAATAACCTGACTCGTTTCACCGAACTGTTGACGACAGGCCGCTAACTTGTCTGGGTTAGTTTCGACAACTGCGAGTAACTCTGCTTGGGGGTGTTGGGAGAAGTTGCGAACGAGATGTTTTCCCCAACGTCCGACTCCGAGAATGGCCAGTTTAGTTTTAGTCATGGGTGGTAACGGGATGAGGGGTGAACGACTGAGAAACTAGAGAGAGGCAACCGTAAAAGTGACCTATCTCGCCGATGAGACTCTGTTCAATATAGAAAAGTGTATCATTAGATGCCATGGTTGAGATTCCGCTCAAAAAGCCTACAATCAAGCTAAGATGGCTTCACAAGGGCTAGAACTGGGATTATGACCGGAAAAGTTTACTTACTAGGGGCAGGACTGGGGACATTGGATACACTTACCTGGCGGGGGTGGCACATTCTTCAGCAAGCAGAAGTGTTGATTTATGATGCTTTGGCAACGGGGGAGTTAGTTTCGGCAGTGTCTGAAGACTGTTTGAAACTCCCTGTGGGGAAACGAGGAGGCCAGAAAAGTACCCCCCAAAGTGAAATTAATCGTCTGCTGGTGGCCTATTGTAGCCAAGGAAAAACCGTAGTTCGCCTAAAAAGTGGTGATCCGTTGATTTTTGGCCGGGCCCGAGAAGAAATTGAGGCATTACACGCGGCCAACTGTCCCTTTGAACTGGTTGCGGGGATTTCTTCGGTATTAGCGGCCCCTCTCTCTGCGGGTATTCCCTTGACGGATAAGTATTTAAGTTCGGGGTTTATGGTGATTAGTGGCCATAATACAGAACAATTTGATTGGCAAACTTTGGCCCAGTTGGAGACATTGGTGGTGTTAATGGGGGGGCGAAAGTTAGAGAAAATTGTGGATGAGTTGTACCGTTGGGGGAAACCCTCCTCTTTCCCCGTGGCCATTATCCGTAATGCGGGCCGTCCGAATCAGCGTGTTTGGTCGGGGACATTAGCTGATATTCTAGAGCAGGTAGAAGGGGAGTCTTTGTCTCCTTGTGTGATGGTTATGGGTGAAGTGGTGAGTTTACAATCTCAGTTTCAATCGTCTCAACCTCGTCCCTTGTGGGGGAAAACCGTGTTAGTGACTCGTGCGGCCAAACAGTCGAGTCATTTTACCAAGTTATTGGAGACCGAGGGGGCCCGGGTGTTGGAGATGCCTGCGTTGGAGATTCAACCCCCGTCTAGTTGGCAAGGGTTAGATACTGCGATCGCGCAACTCCCCACCTTCTCCTGGCTCATTTTAACCTCCGCCAATGCCGTGAAATACTTTTTCTCCCGTCTCGCAGACCAAGGAAAGGATATACGCAGTCTAGGGTCTATTAAAATCGCTGTAGTCGGCAAAAAAACCGCAAAAGTGCTACAAAATTATCACCTCACCCCCGATTATATCCCCCCAGATTTTGTCGCCGATTCCCTAGTTGAACATTTCCCAGACCCAATAGCAGGACAAAAACTCCTGTTTCCCAGGGTAGAAACCGGAGGCCGAGAGGTATTAGTGCAAGAAATTACCAGCGCAGGGGGAACAGTGGTAGAAGTTCCCGCCTATCAGTCCGTTTGTCCAGAGGAAATGCCATCAGAGGTGGTTCAGGGGTTACAACGTCAAGAGATAGATATTCTCACCTTTGCCAGTTCTAAAACCGTTCGCAATTTTGTCCACCTGTTACAGAGACACTTTACAGATTATCCGGCCATTCTAGACCCTTGTTTAATTGCATCTATCGGCCCCCAAACCTCCCAAACCTGTCAAGAGTTATTCCAGCGTGTGGATATTGAGGCCAAGGAATACACTTTAGAAGGGTTAACCCGTGCGATTACAATTAACAATTAACAATTAACAATTACAAGCCCCTAGAAACCGGGTTTCTCTCAAGCTCTCGAATCTTAGAATAAAATGGAGATAGAAACCCGGTTTCTCCCCCCTACTAACCCTAGAAACCCCATTTATCCCCTAATTATGCTGTGCCGCGTGTGGGATAATCTTTGCTGAGAATAAATTGTAAGCTAGAATAGAGTCCATCAAAAGTCGGACGGGCAAACGGGGCATTATGTAAGGCAATAAGGCAGTGCCGTTAGCCTAACAAGCCCTTAAAACATTGGCGAGGAAAACATTATGCCGTGCAGGGTAGGCGATTCCGGCTAGAACACCGAAAGAGCGAGGACTGCACCTCTTTTCGCTCTCCCCTGGGTGGGAAAAGGCGACTAAAGTCGCCGTTCGTTTTTCCTCCCTGCGCTAAAGGGACAGAGCTTCCAAACGTATCGAGGATTTTCCGTGACTATCCAACATTCCCCTTTACCCCCCATTGGCTGGCGAGAATATATTACCCTTCCCCAACTGGGAATCCCTGAAATTAAAGCCAAAATCGACACTGGGGCGCGATCTTCAGCCCTTCATGCCTTTGATGTTCACTATTTTGAACAAGACGGAGAAACTCACGTTCAGTTTAAAGTCCACCCCTACCAACGAGACAGCCATTACACCATTAGTGCCACGGCCCCCCTGTTGGATAAGCGAGAGGTGAAAAATTCGGGCGGCCATAGTCAACTCCGGCCAGTGATCCAGACTATTGTAGAATTGGGAGGACAACAGTGGCCTATTGAACTCACTCTCACCAGTCGGGATGCGATGGGCTTCCGAATGTTGCTAGGCCGGGAAGCGGTGAGACGGCGTTTTTTAGTCGATGCGGGCCATTCTTACTTGCAAAATCCTCAACCGCATCATACCCCAAAGGATCAAGCTACAGATCATGAGGAAGTTTTATGAAGATTGCCATTTTATCCCAAGATAGTTCTCTGTATTCCACCAAACGCCTCAAAGAAGCGGGGGAGAAACTGGGACATGATATGCGGGTGATTAATTACTTGCGGTGTTATATGAATATTACGTCCCATAAACCCGCTATTGCGTATAATGGGAAACCTTTAGAAGATTTTGACGCGATTATTCCTCGCATTGGGGCCTCTCGGACGTTTTATGGGACGGCTGTGGTGCGACAATTTGAGGTGATGGAGGTGTTTACGGCTAATGAGTCTCAGGCTATTTCGCGATCGCGGGATAAACTCCGGTCTCTACAAATTTTAGCCCGTGAAGGGATTGGCCTGCCAGTAACCGGATTTGCCCACGCTACCCAAGATATTGACGGGTTAATCGAAATTGTCGGCGGCGCACCGTTAGTGATTAAACTCTTAGAAGGGACCCAAGGCATCGGAGTGGTTTTAGCCGAAACCCACCAAGCGGCCAAATCCGTCATTGAGGCATTTCGAGGGCTAGAAGTCAATATTTTAGTCCAAGAATTTATTAAAGAAGCAAAAGGGGCCGACTTGCGGTGTTTAGTGGTTGGGGGAAAAGTCATTGCAGCAATGAAACGACAAGGGGCCCCTGGGGAATTTCGCTCTAACCTGCATCGGGGGGGGAATGCAGAGAAAGTGAAACTCACCCCCGAAGAACGCAGTACAGCCGTTCGCTCTGCCAAGGCCATGGGGTTACGAGTGGCGGGGGTGGATATGTTACGGTCAAATCATGGGCCTGTAGTGATGGAGATTAACTCCTCTCCGGGGTTAGAGGGAATTGAGAAGGCCACCGGAGTAGATGTTGCGGGGAAGATTATTGAATATATTGCCAAAAATAGTACATCAGGGAAACCGCGCGATCGCATTCAATATTAATTTGGGTAATGAGTAATGGGTAATTAGTTCTTGTTTCTCTTTCCTCCCCCCATGATCCCTGAAAAGGAAGCTCTGGCTGAAAATATTAGCAGTTAAAAAATAAAAGAATAATCTCCAATTAATTGGGTTAAACCCCATAGAGGTTTTAACCCAATTTTCTTGCAGCCATTTACCCCTCTCCCATCAAAACTTAAACATCCTTACTTCGTCCATAGCCGCAGATTGTTCAATGCCCACTCAATTATTAATCGTTAATTATTAAGTGTTAATTGTTAGGAAATTTTGGATTATGCTACAGTTCATCCAACCTACCATTTTCCTCTAATAATTAGTTCCTAGTAAACTCTTTAGAGCTTATAAAACCTCCCCTAACAATCCGTAGGCAAAGCCTCTCAACCGGGAAAAATAACCTCTATTAACCCGTTTTAACAGGTTTCAGCTATCAGCCTTGGGATTTAACCCAAGGCATATAAAAGTAGCATTACTAGCAACTATTCCACCCGTTCCGATAACGTCAAAAGAAACGCCAAATTACTCTCCGCCTTCAGCGCATGAGGAATATTAGCAGGCATTAAAATAAACTTGCCAGCCGTTAACGTCACCTCCTCCTTCTCTAACCATAACTGACCCGTCCCCTCTAACACTTGCACCATCGCATTCCGAGTTGACGTATGTTCCTCAATCTCCGTCCCAGCAGACAAACAAAATAACGTATATTGACAACTCTCATCCTTAAACAACACCTTACTCAAAATCCCCGACTCTGAATAAGAAATGGCATCCGGTAACGATAAAATAAGATTACTCATAATTCTCCCAATTCTTCTCAAACAACAAAATATAGCATTACAGAGAAGCATTAACGCAGAACAATAACCAAAAACCCAAACAATTCAAGGCTGCTTAGTGATTACTGCTTACTGCTTACTGCTTACTGTAATGGAGACGCAGTACCTCACATCTCCACCGTAATCCCTAAGCATGATTCAAACAAGCCGCTAAATCTTCCTCTGGGGTTTTAATCCCTTGGAGATGATATTGTTGCGACAACAAATTAAAAACATTCGGCGAAATAAACGCGGGTAACGTCGGACCCAAGCGGATATTTTGAATGCCCAGATGTAACAATGTTAGTAAAATCGCCACCGCCTTCTGTTCATACCAAGAAAGAATCATCGACAAGGGCAACTCATTCACCCCCACCCCAAAGGCATTGGCTAACGCTAAAGCAATTTGAATGGCAGAATAAGCATCATTACACTGTCCCACATCCATTAAGCGAGGAATACCACCAATATCGCCTAAATCTTGATCAAAGAAGCGGAACTTGCCACAAGCTAAGGTCAAGACCACACAATCATCCGGCACTTGTTCCACAAACTTGGTATAATAATTGCGGTCAGATTTCGCCCCATCGCAACCACCGACGAGGAAGAAATGGCGAATTTTTCCCTCTTTTACCGCATCAATCACCGTATCCGCCACATTTAACACCGCATTACGGGCAAACCCAGTTGTTACTTGTTTCTCCGGTTCATCTTCCGTAAACCCTGGCATCTCTAACGCCATGTTAATCACAGGAGAGAAATCATTTTCATCTAAATGGGCTAAGTCTGGCCAACCCACAGCCCCCATAGTGAACACTTTACCTTTGTAAGACGTATGAGGTGGCATCAAACAGTTTGTCGTCATCACCACCGGCCCCGGAAATGCCGGAAACTCGCGGGTTTGGTTTTGCCATGCTGTTCCGTAGTGACCGTATAAGTGGGGATAGCGTTCTTTCAGTTTAGGATACCCGTGGGCAGGTAACATTTCCCCGTGAGTGTAAATTTGAATGCCTGTTCCTTCCGTTTGTTGCAGGAGAGTTTCTAAATATTTCAAGTCGTGACCAGAAATAAGAATAGCTTTGCCTTTTTTCGGGTTGAGGGGAACTGGGGTAGGGGTGGGATGACCAAAGGCATCTGTATTGGCCGCATCTAGCAATTCCATCGCCCGTAGGTTCACTTCTCCCACTTTCAGGGCCAGTTGTACCCATTCCTCTAAACTGAGGTCAGACCGTCCTAACTTGCCTAAGACTTCGTGGAAAAATAAATACACTTGGGGGTCTTCTTTGCCCAATTCTGCGGCATGATGAGCATAAGCCGCAATTCCTTTCACTCCGTAAATAATGGTAAGTTTCAGGGAGAAGACATCAACTGCTTTGCCCGCTTGACTAATAAAATTAAATTCAATTTCTCTGCCTTTTTCGGCTAAATCTTCCATATTATCGGCGGGAGTGAAGTTAGCCACAGGAGACCAGTCTTGAGGAGGGAGTTTCGCTTTCAGGTCTTCCCGCAGGGCGACTGCTTTATGGATATATTCTACAAAACGGTCTGGGTCAAAGTTGACATTGGTTAAAGTTGCAAAGAGTCCTTCGCAGGTAAAAAAGCCCACATCTTCACAAGGTATTCCTGCTTGGTGGGCAACGGTAGCCACCTCACCGAGGCCGCGTAAGCAGTGGGTGAGTAAGTCTTGCAGGGCATCCACTTCTGGGCTTTTCCCACAGGACCCCCATTGATAGCATCCTTGTCCCCCGGCAGTTTGTTCGCATTGGCTACAAAACATGGTTTTTTCTCCTCTGTTCTAGTTCTCTTTCATAGTAGAAATTGTCCGAGAAGATATCCTTGACTTAGATCAAGTTTGGGATTGATTGTGGGGGCTTTGCTTCTTGCCCTTCCAGAAAGCTGCTAGACTGGGGGTTAGGCTATCTCAAAAAGCTCATGGGTCAGTCCGTCGTGGCTCGAGGTCAAACCTAGATATTAACCTCTTGAGTGGGAATAAACGGAGACGCTGCGCGATCGCAGAATTCATCCTCAAACGTCGCTAAAGTCATCCTAAAACTT
>NZ_JAQMSD010000203.1 GCF_028330525.1 Spirulina sp. CS-785/01 | reverse complement strand
CTGAGAAGATGTTGTCGTTTCTGTAAAAACTTTAATACTATGAAACGGCTATTCACTCTTTTTATAGATTACAAACTGTTTACCTTGCCTCATCTTAAAAACTACGATGTGTTTTCATATCTCGTTTGAAAATGCTATATAGCAAAAATAAATGATTTATAATCAAGCAAAAAGCAAGAAAAAACTCTAAAACTCCTATCCCTGTTCCCTATTCCCTATTCCCTATTCCCTTTTGCTCCCAAGTTTTAACACAACTTATTGAAAACTGCTATATCAACTATCAACTATCAACTAAAAAATGCGTCCTTGGGACTTATTCAACCTAGCCTTTATATCCCTGCGGGGGAATAAACTGCGAACACTCCTCACCACATTAAGCGTATTTATGGGAGTGATGGCCGTGAATGCCACCTTACAGGTTCGTCGTATTAGCGAAACCAAAATTGAAAATCGCCTCGCCCAACGGGAAGCCCCTCATCTTGGGGTTTGGATGCCCAACGCTCAAATGAGTGATCTAGAATATTTACAGCAAGAACTCCCCCAAATTCGTGCAGTCGGGGCAAAAAGTATGAGTTGGAGAGACGATAACATTTTTTATCAACAACAACAGACTGGCGTTAGGTTTGCCGCCGTCTCGTTGGGGTATTTTGAAACCACAGGCCGACAAATGGTAGAAGGAAGGGGGCGATCGCTGATTCCCGAAGACTTTGAACAGTATCGCAATTCCATCGTCATTGATGAACTAATCCAACAACAGCTTTTTGGCCAGCAAAACCCCGTCGAAGAAGTGGTTTATGTAGGGGCGAGTCCCTATCGGGTAGTAGGAGTCATGGAAGCCAAAATCCCAGAACGGTTGGGGGAAGACGAAGACCCCACCGGAGAAGTCGTCATACCCCTCTCCACCTATCAAGCAACTCGCGGACGAGCGAGAATCAATCGACTCTTACTCCGTCCCCATCGCTTACGACAGATCAACGACATTGAACCGAAAATTGAAACCCTCTTACGGAAAAAACACCCAGAATGGAGTGAACTCCCTTACGGAGATAACTGGCCTTATGTCTCCAACAACGTAGATGATATTCTCGAAGATCAGGCCATGCTAGAACAGGCTTCGCGGGGGTTGTTTGCCGTCGGCGCGATCGCGCTTATCATTGCCGGAGTAGGAATTGCTAATATTACCGTAGCCGCCGTCATCGAACGCACCCCAGAAATCGGCCTACGGCGAGCCATCGGCGCAAAACAACGAGACATCCTACTACAATTTCTCCTAGAAGCCATCATCATCAGTTGGATAGGCGGCATTACTGCCATCATCGTCGTGGACAGCATCACCTACATTCTCAGCCAACAAGACCTCCTAACACTTCCCCCCTACGAACTAGATCACGGCAACATCGCCTTCTCCCTCACCTCAGCCGTCTTCATCGGCCTCTCCTCCAGTCTCATCCCCGCCACCCGCGCCAGCAAAATTGAACCCGTCTCCGCCTTAAAATCTAATTGATTTTTGTGATTTGTGATTTGTAATTTGTGATTTGTGATTTGTAATTTGTGATTTGTTCTCCCCCATCTCCTCTATCTCCCCCATCTCCCCCATCTCCTCCATCTCCCCCATCTCCTCCATCTCCCCGATCTTGCCCATCTCCTCCATCTTCCCTTTGTGTCCTTTGTGTCTTTGTGGTTTACCAATTAACAATTACCAATTACCAATTACCAATTACCAATTACCAATTACCAATTACCTATTACCCATTACCCAAATTACAAGGCCGAAAAGATCGCCGATGTTGAGGCGACACCCCATACTGTTCAATAGCCAAACGATGGGCTTTCGTCCCATACCCCTTATTGGAGGCTAGCTGATATTGAGGATAATCTTCCGACCACCGAATAATTAACTCATCTCGCCATACCTTCGCCACAATACTCGCCGCCGCAATAACTAACGACGTAGCATCCCCCTTCACCAAAGTTTCCTGCTCTAAGGCAATATTCGGCAACCCAAAACGCCCATCAATTAAACATAACTCCGGTTGAGGCTGTAAAGCACTCACCGCCCGTTCCATCGCCCTTAAAGAGGCTTGCAGGATATTCACCTGATCAATTTCTGCTGCCTCTGCCCAACCCACTTGGACATCCACCGCAACCGCCCGAATTTCCCCCTCTAACACCTTACGCCGTTTCCCCGATAACCGCTTACTCTCCCGAATCCTCAAGGCGGCTAACTCCTCATAGGCCGACAACGGCAAAATTACCGCCGCCGCCACTACTGGCCCAAACCAAGCCCCCCGCCCCACTTCATCCACTCCAGCCACCACTTTATCGGCATAGAGTAACCCAGGGGCAAGGGGTTGGCCTTGACTCGTCTTTCCCTTAACCACGGGACTTCGCAGAAGAGCGACGACGACGACGGCGCGTAATGGGGCGAGAGGACTCAGAATCCTCAGAAGCACTCTCAGAAGCACTCTCAGCCGCACTCTCAGCCGCACTCGCAGAAGCACTCGCAGCCGCACTCTCAGCCGCACTCTCAGCCGCACTCTCAGTCACCGTTTCAGTTTCCTCCACCGGAGTGGCCGAAGTCGTCACCACTGCCCGATCCTCGTCCTCCGACTTCTCCATAGCATCCGTCACGGACACTACCACGGATTTCGCATCTTTCACATCCCGATCAATTTTCACCAAAGGAGAAACCCCCATGAAGGCATAAACCCTCTGTTCAATGGGGGACATTTCCACTGATACTTTCTCCACAGCTTGATTATCCCGTCGAGAGAAGCGGTTATAAGAGCGATTATCGTCGGAACTGCTACGACTGCGACTACTGCCTGACGACTCCCGACTCGGCCCCGAAGACTCACTCTCTCCCGAAGACCGATAATCATTGTCTGTCTCTTTCTGACCATTTGCGCCAATCCGGACTTTCGTTTTACCACTACTGCTGTCCCCTTCATTGGGGCGACGGCGACGGCGGCGGCGGTTACTGTTACTATTCCCGCCCTGTTCTTGGTAACTGGGATGGTGTAGTAAGTCCTCATCCGGGGCATTTTCTTCAACGCCGAGATCGACTAACCCTTCGACTTCATCATCTCGCCGTTCGGGGGCTTTTGTGGGGAAATTAGAAATAGTTGGCGGGGTTTTTTCTGCTTGAATAGGCTCAGGATCACCTGGTAAGCGGGCTAAATGCCCTAACCCTCCACAAGCGTTACATTCATGGCCAAATAACTCGTAGAGGTTCTGACCTTGACGTTTCCGGGTTAGTTCGACTAATCCTAATTCCGACAGTTGGGCAATTTGGGGTCTGGCTTTATCGGTACTCAAGGCCCGGTTAAAATGCTCTAGAACCGCCAACTGATCCCGTCGGGAGTCCATATCAATGAAGTCCACAATGATCACACCGCCAATATTTCTTAGGCGCAATTGTCGGGCGATTTCTGTGGCCGCTTCGCTGTTGGTCCAAAGTACCGTTTCTCTGGAGGTGGCTGAACGAGTAAAGGACCCAGAGTTCACATCAATTACGGTGAGGGCCTCGGTGGGTTCAATGATGATATAGCCCCCCGACGGTAAATCCACACGGGGTTTCAGGGCTTCTCGAATGGCGGCATTGACCCGGAAATATTCTAAAATGGGCTGATTGGCGCGGTGATGATCAATTAAAACTCCTTCTGGCGATCGCCCGCCACTCCAATTCATCAAATGTTGTTTAATCCGCTTTACCCCGGTATTGGAGTCCACCACAATGCGATTCACATCGTTGGTGTAAATATCCCGTAACACCCGTTGAATAAAGTCATCATCCCGATTCAACAAAACGGGCGGCCTCATGGTGTTGGCCTGTTGTTGAATCTCCTCCCATTGTTTCTGGAGGTATTCTAAATCCTCCATAACGGCTTCTTCGTTTTTCCCTTCGGCCTCCGTCCGGACTAATAACCCCATTCCCGCAGGTTTCACCAAGATGGCCAAGGCCCGCAGACGACTGCGTTCTGTTTCGTTGGTAATGCGTCGGGATAAGTTCACCCCACGGGCAAAGGGCATTAAGACTAAATATCGACCGGGCAAGGTGACATTTCCGGTTAAGCGAGGCCCTTTGTTTCCGGTGGGTTCTTTCATGACTTGAACCAGCACCTTTTGTTGGGGGGCCAATAGTTCTGTAATCGCGCCAGCACTGCGTTTTAAGCGTAACGGTCCCAAGTCGGTGACGTGCATAAAGCCATTCCGTTCAGCATCCCCAATATTGACAAAGGCGGCATCAATACCAGGAATGACATTTTCGACTGTACCGAGATAAATATCACCAACTTGTTGGTTGCCCGTAGAGACAACAAGTTCCTGAATTTGGTCTTCACTAAAAACAGCAGCGATCTGATTTTGCTCTGCAATAATGATTTGCTTGGACATTCAATTTCCTCAAAAATCTCAATTCTATATAAGTTCTGTGTGCTACACCATTTCCTCATGAATGAGTCAAACTTGATTTAGGGTTTCCTAATATTCGCGCAAGCGGAAAATCACCTTTGTTCAACTAGGAATTGAAAGATACTGCGTCTCTTGCAGATGCGAACCTTAAATTCATGCGAACCTTAAATTCAATTGTGAAAAAGTTCTTGGTTTCGGACGAATATCACCAGACGAATATCACCAGAGGTGGCGAATTGAGTGCGGGTTAAGGTCAATAGTAAACCACTCAACACTACAAAAGACGAGTTCAAAAGGGTAACGGGGAGACATCCGGAATCATTAGTCTAGGCCAGAGTTCTAGGATTGGACTGTGTGATCAGTGAGTCACTTGCTGTTGAGAGTCATCAGCGTATGTGATTCACTCCTCAACTCGAGAAGGTGTTCTCCATTCATTCTCTAACCCCCCGACTTTCTGCGTCCACAAAACTTCCTAGGTTGTAGCTTTATGATAAGCCACGGGTTAACTAGGTGAGTTTAAACTAGGTGAGTTTAAACTAGGTGAGTTTAAACTAGGTGAGTTTAAACTAGGTGAGTTTGAACTAGGTGAGTTTGAACTAGGTGAGTTTGAACTAGATTAGTTTAAACTAGGTGAGTTTAAACTAGGTGAGTTTAAACTAGGTGAGTTTGAACTAGGTGAGTTTGAACTAGATTAGTTTAAACTAGGTGAGTTTAAACTAGGTGAGTTTGAACTAGATTAGTTTAAACTAGGTGCGTCAAGTTTTGGGTCTTGAGAAAATTCTAACACTCATTTTTACTCTCTCCATTGCTGCGGTCTCTGGGCTTACGATTCAGAGTAGCAACGAGATGCTTCGGCGTTTTTGCCTTGGCCAGTTCGCTTCGGTGAATGAGTCCGAGCCATGAATCCGGAGTTTGGGATACTCCCTAGAGTCGCGTTCAAACCCAGGAGCGAAAACCCAGTAGCTCTTTGGGTTTCGGGTCAGATGCGATCGCTCTCTGAGCCAGCATCTAGACCACTTCAACATTTTACCGCATTAATCGGGAGCTTGAAAGCCCTAACTTTTCACGCGCAGGGATGAAGAGCGACCCGTGCGGCTTGAGCCGCCCTCAAAAATGTGTTTTAATTCCCCCTATCTCCCCCATCTTCTCTATCTCCCCTTTGTGTCCTTTGTGTCTTTGTGGTTCAATTCCCAACTTTCAACTATCCACTATCAACTCTCAACTATCAACTCCCCCATCTCACTCCTTTAATTCTACTGTAGTCCGAACCACCCCCGCCCGATCGCACCTAGCTTCTAACCCCACTTTACCCCCATTGGGGGCGCGGATCAGCCATTGGACTTTTGCGCGATCGCCCATTCCATCCCCCACACTGCGCGTCGGTGTCGCTGACTGATAAGCCCGGCCTTCCAACTCCCCCACCCATTCCTGTTCCTCTCCCATTTCCAAACTCGCCCCCTCTGGCAAAGTAATCGAACAACTACACCCGCGACTGACCTGTTTTTCCCGCGCTTTCTGTGTCACATAGGTGGGCAACCAACCCGTATTCTGCACCACCAACCGCACTAAATATAATCCATCCCCCATCCAGTCCCAATGAGTTTCATAAATCTCTAACTGGGGTGAAATCAACAAATGCCACACCAACCAACGGGGAAACGGACTAATTTCCTGTTCCAATAAGGACGGGGGAGGGTTACGCCAAGCATAAAAACTATTCCATCCCCCCAACTCCACTTTCCCTAACTGGGGATGCTCCACAGGATACCAGTCCACATACCCTTGTCCGTCTAACACCTCATCACTCCACTGTAACAGGGCTAAATCATCCTCAATAGGGTGGTCTTGATACCAGTGAATAGGATGATGATCCCAAATGCCCACTTGTTGTAAAGGACTCCACAATTCCACCGTCCAAGCAAACACCCCACGCTGTTCATACCCCCAGTCATCAAATGCCCCTGTCACATAGTCTTGGGCATTATTCCGGTAGTGATGATAAATCGACATGGCCTGATAGTCCGTCAGGCTTTGCCCTTTATCGCCAATTTTTTGATATACTTGCAAATCTTGCGGCGGCATTTCCTCATCCCTTTGATGGCTGTAGGGACGCAACAATAAACCGCCCATGGTGTGAAAGGTAATGATTCCGGTAATATTCGGGTGAGTGGTGACAAACGCCGTTAAAGCCCGCACTTCTGGTTCTGAGGTGGGGTAGTCTCCCGCCCCTGTTTGTTCCCCTTCCGGTCGCCACAGAAAGGGAAAATTGCGATTAAAATCTAACCCTTCTTGGGGAGTCGCTAGATTAATCAGTACCCCGTCATAGTTGGCGATATAGCCTTCAGGAAATAAGCGATAATAGGTCCCCCCCGTTTCGGTAGGATCACGGGGAATCATTAAACGGGGGTCGTCGGGATAGGGTTTCCATGCCCCATTTGCGTCGGGGATACGCATGGTTAAAATCCGCCCATCCCCGTCAATATCTTCTGGGGTTAAGCCTTGGGGAGGGGTCTCGCGGTTGGGATAGGGACGAGTCCCTGACCGGATAAATTTGGGAGAGTCGGCTAAGGCCCATTCGGCCCCGTCCGGGTTGACTCTGGGACAAAGATAGAAAGCGCGAGTCTCTAAACACCGGGTAATGTCTGGGTCTTGGCCATACTCGGTGACGAGGGTATGGAGAAAGTAGAGACAGGCGGAGGAGGGGGCAATTTCTGTGGCGTGGATGTTCCCATCTACCCAGAGGGCGGGCTTGTCCTTGGCTTCTCCGGTGGCTTTGACGGTGATGGTGAGTAGCCAGAGGTGGCGGCCTTCGTAACTGTTGCCCAGACTGTCTAAGGTGAGGAGATGGGGGTATTCTGCGGCGTATTGATGCAGAAGGGCGGTTAATTCTTCATAACGGTAATACCGATCAAAACGGGGTTTCATAGGGTGATCTATTTTGATTTTGATACTGTTGTTGGTATGGCGTTTTCATCAGAGTTGTAAACTGACTGGTTTGGCAAAGGGAACAGGGAACAGGGAATAGGAAACAGGGATAGGAGTTTTAGAGTTTTTTATTACTTTTTGATTTATTACAAATCATTTATTTTTGCTATATGTAACATATTGTTAAAAAATATTACGAATTGGCAATAAATAAAATGAGGGGCGATCGCAAAATTTGCAAAAATCGCCCCCAAAATACCACCCAAGAGGTTGGGTTTTTCCAATGTCAATGCAATTCTTGGGCTTAGTAAGCCAGACCCATACTGCGGGTGGTTTCGGCACCCAAGTAAACCCGAATACTCAGGAAGTCTGTCGGACAAGCCGTTTCACACCGCTTACAACCCACACAGTCTTCTGTGCGAGGGGAAGAAGCGATTTGACTCGCTTTACAGCCATCCCAGGGGACCATTTCCAAAACATCAAGGGGACAAGCCCGGACGCATTGAGTGCAACCAATACAAGTGTCGTAAATTTTTACACTATGAGACATTTGAGTATCTACTCCTTGGTGAGTGTTCTCTTAATAAAGCGTTTTGACTCATCGCTTAGTTTACCGTAGCCTTTCTTCTCCATCTCGAAAAGTAAGCCGAACCTTTAAATTCTGTAACAATTTGCTAAAGTCTTGTTAGGTTACGGGAAAAACCAGACTCTCAATTGTAGCCTTGGGGGAGACGGCGTTTTCTTTTAAATCAGGTAGATTTATCACAAAGCACGTTTATTGTCACTCAATCTTAGGTATGAATACACCTCCCACTGAAATAGAACGAAATTTGGCAATGGTTTCCCATTTAGGGTTTTTTGTCGGTTTTGTGATTCCCATTCCTTTTGGCAATGTGATTTTGCCTTTAGTAATTTGGTTATTAAAAAGAGAAGAATCGAGTTTTATTGATGAACAGGGTAAAGAAGCCCTCAATCACCAAATTAGTATGACCATTTATGCGGCCATCTGCATTGTTTTGGCGTTAGTTCTGATTGGTTTTGTCATTGGGGCAATTTTATGGATCGCCGAATTAATTTTTACGATTCAAGCGGCCAAAAAAGCGCAAAATGGCGAACGAGTCCATTATCCCATTACCATTCGCTTTATCTCCTAATGTGAGAAAACTCTCCTTTTGTAGTCGGTTTTCCACCCTGACGAACGGGAATTGAGGCGGCATGATTGAAATAAGAGATTGCGAATGAGTCAACCCTCAATTTACAGAAGGAGAACGCATCATGGTACGACTTTATAGACCCCCTCAACAAGATGTCAACGCCCTACGCCGTCAGATGAACGATGTGCTGTATGGCCGCAGCAGAGAGAGACACCCCCAAGACAGTTGGCAACCCCCCATTGAGTTAGAAAATTTCCGCGATCGCTTCGTTTTACGAGTCCTCCTCCCCGGTGTATCTGCCGAAGATATTAATCTCAGTATCACCCGTGAGGCGGTCATTTTACAAGGAAAACGGCCTTATCAGCATCAACCGGAGAGTCGAGGTTATTTCCACGCTGAATTTAAGTATGGAGACTTTCAACGGGTGATTCAATTACCCATGGCCATTCATGCCAACCAGGCCCAAGCCAAGTTTGAACATGGTATTCTTACCCTAGACTTACCCAAAGTAGTCACTCCGACAAACCAAGTGATTAAAGTCAGACTCACAGAAACCCCAGCAGCAACCAAACCAGAATTTGCAGTAAATTCAGTTAATTCTCGTCAGGTTAGCGAAACGCAACCAGAAACCCCAAACTCCCCCCAAGAGGACAATGAAGACACGATTCCTGATCCTTGGAGTTAATGAATTGGGTGATAGAAAGTAGTATTGAGAAACCGGATTTCTTAGGTCATTTATCTATAAAAATGACCATTTTGCACAGAAACCCGGTTTCTTCCTGTCACTAGAAAATAGGGGTGAGAAACCGGATTTCTTAGGTCATTTATCTATAAAAATGACCATTTTGCACAGAAACCCGGTTTCTGTTCAACCAAGAACAAATCACAAACAACCATTGCGAATTGTTCTGTTAATTGTTAATTGCTAATTTTTCATTGATTAGAAGGAGGAATCCCTTCAAGAGCAATTAACGCCTCCATGACCGATTTTACAATGGGGGCCGCTACAGTAGAGCCAAAAATGCCATTTCCCTTGGGTTCATCAATAACCGCTAATACCAAATATTTCGGGTCTTCTACGGGAAAAGCAGTGACAAAACTAACCACCTTCGCATATTCAAGATATCCCCCATCGGGACTCGCTTTTTGTGCCGTTCCCGATTTTCCCGCAATACGATAATTTTCAATTCTAGCCCGTTCCCCACTGTCAGCCTCGATTACCCTTTCCATCGCGTTGAGAACAATTCTTGTGGTTTCCGGGGAAAAAATTTGTTTCGTGGGACGAGGTGGGGGAGTATCTTGGATTTCTCCTTCGCCATTGACTAACCCTTCAATTAAATGGGGGGTGACTAATGTTCCCCCATTGGCAAGGGCTGCATGAAGTTGGGCCAATTTAAGGGGAGTCAAGGAAAACCCTTGACCAAAGGCGGCGGTGGCTATTTCTACGGGAATTCTAGCGAAATCTTCTTCGGATTTCAGTTGTCCCATGCCCTCACTCGGCAGTTCAATTCCAGTTTTTTCGAGGAGTTCAATATCTAACAGGGCATTGTAATAGTTGCGGACATCCAGATGGCGGATGAGATCAACCATGGCCACATTACTCGAATGGACTAAGATTTCCTCGATAGTGATGGGGCCGCGGCCTCCTTCCTGCAAATAGTCGTAATTAGAAATTGGCCAACCATTGATGACTATTTTGCCTTTATCCTCAAATAGATCATCGGGTTGAATGGCCCCTTCTTCTAAAGCAATAGCTACATTAATGGGTTTAAAGGTTGATCCCGGTTCGTAGAGGTCTGTAACTGCCCAACTTTTAAACAATTTGACGGGGAATTTAGAATACTCATTAGGATCAAAGGTGGGTTCACAGACTAGCGACAACAGGGACCCATCTCGGACATCCATGACGATGACTGTTCCCCGTTTCGCATTATACTTTTCGATGGTTTGTTTGAGGCGCGATCGCGCCATACGTTGCAACCGCACATCTAAGGTCAGTTGTAACCGTCGTTCATCAAACTCCAAAAACCCTTCCGGGACATGATTCGGCATCAATGCCCCATTCCCGGCCCGGTTGAGGTGTAGCGTCCGCACATTCCGTTCTAACAGCCGTTCTTGGGTATATTCTAAGCCCGCTTGTCCCTTGTGGTCTAAATCCACATATCCCACCACCTCTGAGGCTAATTCTTGCTGAGGATAAAGGCGAGAATATTGGCGAATTAACTCCAACCCATCCCAAGATAAAGCCGCCACCTGATCGGCCTCCTCCTCAGATAATTCATAGGCAATGGGAATCCCACTCTCCTTTTGTTCAAACTTCTCCAACAGAGTGACAATATCTTGCCCAATAATCGGCTTGAGTGCCGAGGCAATTTCAGCACGCTCTCGTTTAAACTGATTCGGGTGAGCATACAGGGTATAAACCAAGCGATCCGTCGCCAACACATTCCCATTCCGATCCACAATAGGACGACGGGGAATATAAGGCCGCATATAAATCATCTGTTGCTGTTGGGCCTTACGGGCTAACTGTTGCGACTGTACCACCTGCAAATTGTAGAGATTTAACCCTAATCCCCCCACACCCGCCAACAAAACCGCCCAAACCACTAACAGACGATTGTTGGCTAAATGTTGATGAACCTTAGTTTTTGGGGGTTTTCTCCTTCTCGAAGACCGTTTCGGAGATTGTTCTTCCCCTGGAGAAGACGATGCCGCCTTTTTCTGGCGAGGCCGGAGTGGCGTTACTTTAGAATCAGCCATGTCTCAAAATCAAGCAAAGGTGGACAGGAGAAACAATTAATAGGGGTTGACCGAGTTGAGAATCCCTTATAGTTTTCACTCTCCCAATGGTGAAAACCCGGAATTTTTCAGGTATGTAGCCTTATTCAACACGCCCAATTTAATAGCCAAGGGGGGCGTTAACATTCCGGTTGATACGGCGAGAGGCCGTTTGGGCATCCTCTACAAAGGGTTTTTCTTCAGAACGGGGTAAAAAGATGGTATTAGACGGACTAGGGGCGACTAACCCGGCGTTTTCTTGGTTGGCCTGACTCGCTAATTGATTTTTAAAGACTTCATCGGCGGCGGTGAGATTTCGATGTTCTCGTTGCAGTTGCTCTAACCGTTGATATTCTTCGGTCCATTGTTGTTGGACATATACCGTGGAGGAATACACAATTAAAACGGCGGTGACAACACACCCGGTTAAGATGGAAGTCCCATTTTTAACCGCCAATAAGGTCCGCAACCAGAGGGGAAACTGCTGTTGTTTGTTGGGGAGTTGGCTGGGAGTTGAGGAGGCTTTGTTGGCGGCGGTTTTGGGGGTAGATTGGCCTTTTTTCTGAAAGGCCGGGTGGGAGACGACTTTGGTGTTTTTTTGGGTTTCTTGGGAGTTGCCGTTTTGGGGAGGAGTTGCGCTGGGTTGCGGTTTGGTGTCACCGTTAAAGGCCGGGTGACGGGCTACCTTACTACGAGAGCGAGGAGATTGGGGTTTGGCGGTTTTGCCGTTTAACGATTTAATCCCAGCAGTGGACTTGCGAGGGCGACGACGGGGGGTAGAACTGAAAGAACGAGGGGAAGCAGTCATAATATACCTAATATCTATAGTGAAATGTGCCTAAACAGAGAGTCGTCATCATACTAACATCACTGTTTTAGGGGGATTGGACTAAGACCATCAGCCCTGATGTCCGACTTCTTTAATGGTACGCTTTTGATCGTCATTGGAAACCCATGCTCTTACTGCAATTTAGTACCTCCCATTATTGTCGCAAAGCGAGACTGGCTTTAGGTTATAAAAACATGGACTATCGGGTGGAGAATTTAACACCGGGGGTTCATGTGTTGAAGTTAAAGCCGTTAACCGGGTTGACGACTGTTCCGGTGTTATTGCCTGAACAGGAGACTGAACCGGATGCGATCGCCGACTCTACTCATATTTTCCGTTATCTAGAGAAAATTAAACCTAATCCTACCTATACCTTAACGAACCCCCAAGAGCAAACCCAAGCGGAACTCCTCGAAGACTGGTTAGACGAGAGTATTGGCACAGCGACTCGTTTTGTTTATTATCATTTCCGTGCCAATGAGGGAAAATCCCTCGATCCCTCTTGGTTTAGTATGTTGGTGATCAATGTAGTGCGGCAACAATACGGCATTACTCCCGCAACGGTGAAGCTGGCAGAATCCCGCTTAGAGACAGCGTTTCAAGTCCTGCAACGGTGGAAAGATTCTCCCTATTTAGTGGGCAATGCCCTCAGCATAGCCGATCTAGCGGCGGCAGCGTTACTCAGTCCGTTGGCAAGAATCCCCCATTATCGGGATACTTATCCTTGGGTATTCCAACGTATCACTGAAATTCATCAGCAATGTAATGAGGCTTTACCACCGGGGTTGTAGATAGTTGATAATTGATAATGAATCCTAAGCTGTTGTGCATTTAACTTGGTATGTGATAGGAAAGAACAGGGAACAGGGAACAGCCTTTCGGCTTCGCTACCCCTGACGGGACGCTACGCGAACAAGGCAAGGGAACAGGGAGCAGGGATTAGAGTATTTTTGGCTCACTTGAAGAAACCCAGTTTAAAAGTATTTTAGCTTAACCCGTTTTAACGGGTTTTCGCTCTGAGCCTTGGGTTTAAACCCAAGGTTCAACAACCCAAACCCAACAACTAACTGTTCCCTGTTCCCTATTCCGGAGTTCCCTATTCCCTATTCCCTGTTCCCTTGTTCACAAACAAAAACTAACTGTTCCCTGTTCCCTATTCCGGAGTTCCCTGTTCCCTATTCCCTGTTCCCTTGTTCACAAACAAAAACTAACTATTCCCTATTCCGGAGTTCCCTATTCCCTATTCCCTGTTCCCTTGTTCACAAACAACAAACAAAATGATCACCGCAGAAATTGCACCACCGCAAAACGTAAATACTCCTCCCTCTCCCATCGAAACGTCCTTACAGGACTGGTTGGATTGTCCATTAGAAGGGACGGAATGGGTTGAGGGTAATATTATTGAGAAAAATGGTATGACGGGAAAACACGGTCGCATTCAAGCAAAATTAGCACGCTATTGGGGAAACTACATGGAGTCGAGTCACCAAGGAGGAGAGGTTTATACAGAAACGCCTTGTCAAACCCAGCAACGTGGCCGTCGTCCTGATGTGGCCTATCTTACCCCGGAGTTGGTGGAACAATTTGGCGAGTTTACGACGCTTCCCCAGAGTTTTAGTCTCATTGCGGAAGTGATTTCTCCAACTGATGCAGCAGAGGCGGTTTTTGCCAAAGTCCGGGAGTATTTACAGTCTGGGTGTGAGGAGGTTTGGTTGATTTTTCCGGAGAGTCAATGGGTGGGGGTGATGACTGGAGAGCAGCAGGTTTTCTTTAGTCCAGGGGAGGAAGCGAGGACGCAAAAGGGACTGCAAGGCTTTACTATTGCTGTGGATACGCTTTTAGCTTGAAGAGAACGGCATGGAATTAAGAATTGGTTGGCTTTATCCTACGTTAATGAGTACCTATGGCGATCGCGGCAATGTGATCTGCTTACAACAACGCTGTCAATGGCGGGAGATTACGGCCACAGTTGTCCCCCTCGACCGCCAAGCAGAGGCAGATTTATTTAAAAATGTTGATATTATTGTCGGGGGAGGAGCGCAAGACCGACAGCAAGAAATTGTCATGCGTGACTTACAAGGGGCCAAAGCGGAGAATTTTCGCCAACGCATCGAGGCGGGAATTCCGGGGGTGTTTACTTGTGGGTCGCCGCAACTTTTGGGCAAGTATTATGAACCCGCTTTAGGCCAACGGATTGAAGGGTTAGGACTACTAGACTTGGAAACGAAACATCCGGGGATTAATGCCTCTCGCTGTATTGGCAATGTGGTGTTTGAGTTGACGGCCTCTCCCCTAGCGGAGGAGTTGCGGGAAATGTTGGGGAAAACGCCGATTGCGTTGGGGTTTGAAAATCACGGGGGACGCACTTATTTAGGGAATGTGTCTCCGTTGGGGAAGGTGATTAAAGGGTATGGGAATAATGGCGAAGATGGTTGGGAGGGGGCATTTTATCGTCATGCGATCGCAACCTACTCCCACGGCCCCCTCCTCCCGAAAAATCCCTTTTTGGCCGATTGGTTAATCCAAACAGCCCTCAAAGAAAAATATCAAACGCCCATTTCCTTAACAAAACTTGACGATTCTTTGGCTTTACAAGCGCGACAGGCCATGTTTAATCGTCTTGAACTATCCAGTCTGGTCAAGAACCCTTAAACTGTTGAAAGAAGGGCAACAATTTTGTTGCCATGATCCTTGAACTCAAGCCAAAGCTATGACTGGACAAGTATTAGACCGGAGTGCGGCGGGCATATTAATTTTAATTGTGCCGTTTGCTCTTGCCGTGGTGTTTCTCTACTCTGCTTGGCCCGTGTTATTGGGTCTAGCAGTCATTGGGCTAATTTGGCGCGTCTGGCAATATTACAACTGGAAAAACTGGAGTAAGCAAGTTAATCCGTTTTTTACGCAATTGCTGAAAGAAAATCAAGGTTGCTTAACGGCCATTGACTTAGCCTTAAATGCCAATATTACCCTAGAAGCCGCCAAACGGTTTTTAGAGAATAAAGCCTCGGAATACGGGGCCCAGCGTAAGGAATATAAAAAGGGAACGGTTTATTATTTCTTAACGGCCAGTGCCTTGGGGCGCATTTTTGATGAAAGTGAACCCAGTAGCGACATTGACTCGGAGGCCCTGAGTCGAGAAGAAGTCACTCAGTTGAGTAATTTCCTGAAACCCGATGAACAGGGCAACATGAAAGTTGCGCTCATTCAAGCGGAATTAGCCAAACGGCTCAACGTCCATTCTGGGACGATTACCAAGCATAAGGGGGATGACAATTTTAGCGAATGGAGTCAGAAAAAAGACCCCGAAGGGATTGCTTGGCAATTTTCCCCGAAACAAAAAGTTTTTATTCCTTTAGACCCACCCACCCAGTCCGTAAATTAAGCATAATTTTCAATAAAAGATTATCTATTGATGGCTCTCTCTAAGGACGAGGGTTTGTTTTTCACGCTAAATTTTTCATAAATTATGGTTGACACGGTTAGTATTTCAACAACTTCTTTATTAACGCAAATTCAAGAACTTGCCGAACAATTAGCCCCTCGTTTAGTAGAAATTCGCCGCCATATTCACGCTCACCCGGAGTTAAGTGGCCAAGAGTATCAAACAGCGGCCTATGTGGCCGGGGTTTTATCGTCCTGTGGCCTGCACGTAGAGGAAGCAGTGGGGAAAACCGGAGTTGTGGGAGAATTACAAGGGCAAGGCCGCGATCGCAGGGTTTTGGCCATCCGCACCGATATGGATGCCCTCCCCATCCAAGAACGCACAACTTTAGACTTTGCCTCTCGGACTCCTGGAGTGATGCACGCTTGTGGCCATGATGTTCATTCTACCATTGGTTTAGGGACAGCCATGGTCTTGGCTCAGGTACGGGACATTTTACCTGGCAATATCCGCTTTCTCTTTCAACCTGCCGAAGAAATTGCCCAAGGGGCCGGTTGGATGGTGCAAGATGGGGTGATGCGGGATGTCAGTCATGTGTTAGGATTGCACGTTTTCCCGTCCATTCCGGTGGGTTCAATTGGGGTTCGCTATGGGGCCCTCACTGCCGCCGCCGATGACCTAGAATTGTTTATTCAGGGGGAATCTGGCCACGGGGCAAGACCCCATCAAGCCATTGATGCCATTTGGATAGCAGCCCAAGTGATTACCACATTACAACAGGCCATTAGTCGCACTCAAAACCCGTTACGTCCCATTGTGTTAACCATTGGGGAGATTAATGGAGGTCGAGCCCCGAATGTCATCGCCGATCAGGTACGATTATCAGGGACAGTGCGATCGCTGCACCCCGAAACCCACGAAAACCTCCCCGACTGGATAGACAAAATCGTTAAAAGCGTTTGTCAAACCTACGGGGCCAAATACGAGATGAACTATAATCGTAGAGTCCCCTCGGTGCAAAATGACCCTGCCCTCACTAAATTAGTCGAAGAAGCAGCCACAGAAGCCTGGGGGAAAGACAAAGTGCAACTCCTCCCCGAACCGTCCTTAGGGGCCGAAGACTTCTCCCTGTACCTAGAACAAGCCCCAGGGACCATGTTCCGTCTCGGTGTCGGCCAACCCGGACACCTCAACCATCCCCTCCATCACCCCGAATTTGATATCGATGAGAGTGCCATTGTTACTGGGGTTGTAACTTTAGCTCATACTGCCTTAAAGTATTGGCAGGAAGGGTAATTGTTGTTTGTTGTTTGTTGTTTGTTGTTTGTAAAAAAGGGAACAGGGAACTCCGGAACAGGGAACAGTAAACAGTAATGTTGTTTGTTCTTGGTTCTTTGTTCTCCCCCATCTCCTCCATCTCCCCCATCCTCCCCATCTCCCGACTCCCCTTTGTGTCCTTTGTGTCTTTGTGGTTCAATTCCCCAACTCTCAAATATCAACTCCTCGACCTCCCCCATCCCATCACCAATCACCAATTCCCAATGTTAAAGAAGTTCATGGCTGAGAAACAGTGGTACGAGACGCTCTATGAGAACTATGGGCAGAAATACGATAATGAGGTCTTCACCAAAGGCACTTTGGGAGAATGTGATTTCATTGAACAAGAATTGAACTTTAATAAAGCACTTCGTCTCCTTGATGTGGGGTGTGGCACAGGACGGCACGCGATCGAGTTAACACAACGGGGTTACAATGTGGTCGGCATTGACTTGTCAGAAACCCTGATCAACCGTGCTAGAGCGAAGGCCGAGGCCGCAGGACTCCAGATCGAATTCCACCAAGGTGACGCACGCGCACTCCCATTCAAGACGGAATTCGATGCAGCCATCATGCTCTGCGAAGGTGGTTTCTCCCTGATGGAGACAGATGAAATGAATTTTGCTATCCTCGAAAACGTCACGAGAGTTTTAAAACCTGGGAGTAAGTTCATTTTTACGGCTTTGAATGGTTTATTCCCGCTTTTTCATTCCGTGACAGAATACCTGTCCAACGCTGCTGAGGAAGGCAATGCCACACAGGATCAGCACAGTTTTGATCTGATGACCTTCCGCGATCGCAGCGTCATGGAGATCGAAGACGACAACGGTAAACAAGTGCAGCTTCAGTGTAATGAACGCTATTACGTGCCGAGTGAGATCATTTTTATGTTGCGATCGCTAAACTACACTCAGATCGACATTTTCGGAGCGAAACTCGGAGCATTCTCACGAGAAAACGAACTGCGTACAGACGACATGGAAATGCTGGTCATTGCCGAGTTATGCGGTAACTGAGAAAACAGCGAAGACTGGTAACAGATTACTGCTGAGTGATCAAGCCAACAGTAGAATAAAAATAGAGTAATTCTAGGAGAAATTTGACTATGGGTAATTTTCTATTAACTTGGGTAGTTTCCGCCTTAGCGGTACTGCTCACCGCTTCGATTGTGCCAGGATTGGCGATTAAGGGGTTTGTCGCGGCCTTGATTGCGGCAGCGATTTTTGGGATTGTGAATGCGATCGTGCGACCCATTTTAGTCCTGTTTACCCTTCCCTTAACCATTCTCACATTAGGCTTATTCTTATTAGTGG
>NZ_JAQMSD010000202.1 GCF_028330525.1 Spirulina sp. CS-785/01 | reverse complement strand
CGCCCCCTTACAGCTAATCCGGTCTAGAGAAACGACCAGTAGTGTTAATCCGCAATACCCCTGGAGAGCTATTCGCAGCTACGGGAAGGTTATCTCTCCCCACTCCCCCACCTCACGAAGTAGGTGGGGGTCATTGAAGTTAAGTCAGTATTTAAGAGTGATTTTCCCTTAATACGCCTTGGGTTAAAACCCAAGGCTAATAGCTGAAACCCGTTAAAACGGGTTGATAGACCAACTCCTCCATCTCCTCTATCTCCTCCATCTCCCGACTCCCGACTCCCCTATCAACTCTCAACTCTCAACTCCCCCCCATCCCCATCTAACTTGGCCATGCGGCCCACAGGTAACACCGCATTCGCCCCATCATGACCAAAGGGTAACTCAGAGACAATGGGGATTGCCAAATCCGACAAGCGATCGCGGAACATCTCCTCCACCGTCCAGGTTCCCGGATTCCCCTCACATTGACTAAACCGCCCCAAAGCAATCCCTGCCACCTGTTGTAATACCCCACTCATCCGCCATTGGGTCAACATTCGGTCTAAACGATAGGGGGCTTCTGTTACGTCCTCTAGGGCTAAAATAACCCCCTTGAGGTCTGGCTGAACGGGGGTAAACAACAAGTGAGTTGCAACCGTTAAATTCGCAGGGAGAAGCCGCCCAGTCACCGTTCCGCCCCCCCATCCAGTCCCCTGTAACGGGGGTAAAGACCGCCCCTCCACGGCAGCAAATAAACGCGCCTGGGTCCAGTGGGGTTCATTCCCCAACGTCGTCAATACCGGCCCGTGCAGACTGCCAATATTCCGAGTCGCTAAACTCCAGAGTAACCCGGTCACATCCGAAAACCCGATCAGCCATTTGGGGGGCCTCTCCTCCCATTGCCATTGTTCCAATAACCGCGCCCCTCCGTAGCCTCCTCGCGCACAGAGAATGGCTTTACACTGGCGATCGCGCCATGCGTCCCATAACCCCTTCCGTCGTTGCTCATCAGTCCCCGCCAAATAGCCATAACGGGCATCCCAATGGGATGCCAACTCCACCTGATAGCCCCGCTTCCGCCATACCTCAATCCCCTGTTTAAAACGCTCTAACTCCTTCAACGCCCCACTCGGCGCGATAACATAAAGTAAATCTCCTGGTTGTAAAGGGGGAGGAAATTGCCAATTTTGTAAATTCATTCGCTACGTTTAGTGTAATGCCGTATCAAACCCCGCCCTAGACGGTTAAACCCAACCATTGACAGAACTTCTCAGATAGATATTACAAGATCGGCTAGGTTAGACGACAATGTTGTCAAACTATCCCGATTAGTTTTGTTAAAATTTATAAAGTTATTTACTGCGTTATAGACATCGCCCATAAAAAAGAACGCTGTGAGCCAAAATACCCCCAACTCAGAACTTCCCCCTATGAACTCCCCCAAACCGGAGTCTCAAGGAGTCACAGGCTTTAAATTTAAACTACTGCAACCCTTCTTTCGTCACAAAACCCTACTCCTTGGGATTGCCATTGGTCTGGGTTTAGCTGTTATTGGGTCACGTTTTTTCGTGTCTGACGCTCCGGAAACGTCACCCGCCACGGTGGCAGAAACAACTTCCTCTGACAAGGGACGAACCGTGACCACCGCAGAGGTAGAACTGACCTCCGTTCGACGGATGCTTGAAGCTACCGGAAGCGTAGTGGCCCAAGAATTAATCCCGGTTCAGTCTTCCACCAATAGTTTACAAATTGTCCAAGTTTTAGCCGAAGAAGGGGACCGGGTACAAGCGGGCCAACTCTTGGCCCAGTTGGATAATTCTGTGTTGCGGGCCCAGTATCAACAGGCCCAAGCAGCAGTCGCTAGGACTGAGGCCAGGTTAGCGGAATTGCGGGCCGGGGCCAGGTCTGAAGAAATTGCCCGGGCCCAACAAGCGGTTAATAGTGCTAAAGCCGGAGTCCGACGGGCTGAGGCAGATTTAGCCTTAATTGAGAAACGAGTGGAACGGAATCAACTGTTAGAAACCGAAGGGGCTATTGCAAGAGACCGCCTCGATGAAATTTTAAACCAAGCTCAAACCGCCCAAGCTACCCTAGAACAAGAAAAAGCCCGCTTACAGGAAGCGCGAGAAACCCTCGCAGAATTGCAACGGGGGACTCGGCCCGAAACCTTGGACCAAGCGGAAGCCCAATTGGCCGAAGCGAAAAGCCAAGTGCAACTGATTACCGCCCAACTGGAGGATACCAGAGTGACGGCCCCTCGGAGTGGGGTGATTGCGGAACGGAATGCCAAGGTGGGGGATGTTACAGCCGGGTCTAATACTTTATTTACCATTATTGAGGATGGCCGCTTAGACTTACATCTCCAAGTCCCAGAAACGCAACGTCCCGCCGTTCAACCGGGACAACCTGTGCGCGTGACTTCCGATGCTGACCCCAATTTACGGCTAGTGGGTCGAGTGAAGCGGGTTGATCCAGTGATTGAGGAACAGTCTCGTTTGGCCACGGTACGGGTTCAATTACCACAAGATGCGGGATTACAACCTGGAATGTTTTTACGGGGTCAAATTGTCACTTCTACGTCCCCTGGTTTAACGATTCCTATTGATGCTGCGTTACCTGATGATAATAATGAGGCCACGGTGTTTGTGGTGCAACCCGATGAGACGGTAAAAGCTACGACTGTTACTCTGGGTGAGATTTTAGCGGATAACCGGGTGGAAGTCTTAGAGGGATTAGAAGCGGGCGATCGCATCGTAGTCCAAGGTGCCGCCTACCTAAAAGATGGAGACTTAATAGTTGATAGTGAATAGTTGATAGTTGAACCACAGAGATGGAGGAGATGGAGGAGATGGGGGAGATGGGGGAGATGGAGGAGATGGAGGAGAGAATGGGTCTATAATTCCCTGTTCCGGAGTTCCCTGTTCCCTTTTTCACAAACAACAAAGAACCAACAACAAATAACCAATAAAAAACAACAAATAACCAATAAAAAAAATGTCTTTTCACCTCTCTACATGGTCGATCAAAAAGCCTGTTCCTACCCTAGTTCTGTTCCTCGTTTTAGGACTGGTGGGGATATTTTCCTTTCTGGGGTTAGGCATTGACCAACAACCTAATATTGACTTTCCCAACGTTCAAGTCACGGTAACTCAACCGGGGGCCGGGCCAACTGAATTAGAAACCCAAGTCACCAAGAAAGTAGAAGATTCAGTGGCAGGATTGGGAGATATTGAGGAAATTCGCTCTACTATTACCGATGGACGTTCTCTCACCAGTATCCAATTTACTCTAGGGACGGACACGAATCAGGCCGTCAATGACGTTCGTAATGCGATCGCGCAAATTCGCACAGATCTTCCCCAAGATGTCAACGAACCCATCGTGCAAAAACTCGATTTTGCCGGGGGATCAATTATGACCTATGCGGTGGCCTCCCAAAAGCGTTCCGTCCAAGAATTAAGTAATTTTGTCGATCAAGACATTAACCGTATCCTCTCCAATGTCCCCGGAGTTGCGCAAATTGAACGCTTAGGAGGAGTAGACCGAGAAGTTCGGGTTAACCTCGATTCTAGCCGTTTACAAGCCTATGGCATCACCGCAACAGAGGTAAATGACCAAATTGCCCAATTTAACCTCAACTTGCCAGGAGGACGGTCAGAAATTGGCAACAGTGAACAAAATATCCGAACCTTGGGCAGTGCGGAAACCGTGGGAGAGTTGCGCGATTATCCCATTGTGTTAAGCAATAACGCTACCGTCCCCCTCTCCACATTAGGAGAAGTTAGCGATAGTTTTAGTGATCCTCGCCAAGCGGCCTTCCTCAACGGCCAACCCGTGGTTGCCTTCTCCATTTTGCGGAGTTCCGGCAGTACCCTAGTCACCGTAGAAGAAAATGTGCGGCAAGCGGTGGAAAAGCTGAAACCGCAACTCCCAGAGGACATTCAACTCGAATTAATTTTTACTCGCGCTAATTCGATCCGGTCTTCTTATAATGGCACATTTGCGGCCTTATTAATTGGGTCGGTTTTAACCGTTATTACCGTTTTTATCTTTCTGCGGGATTGGCGAATGACGCTCATTACGGCCCTAGCGTTGCCCCTCTCCATTATCCCCACCTTTGGGGTGATGCAGCTATTAGATTATACCCTCAATGGCATGACCCTTTTAGCCCTAGCCTTGGCTATGGGGAATTTGGTGGATGATGCCATTTGTATGATTGAGAATATTGACCAACATTTACAGATGGGCAAAACCCCGCAACAAGCGGCCAATGATGGGGCCAGAGAAATTGGTCTGGCGGTTGTTACCACAACGGCCACTATTGTGGCAGTCTTTTTACCTGTCGCTTTTATGGGGGGCATTCCAGGGCAATTTTTCCAACCCTTTGGGGTGACAGTTGCCGTGGCCACCATGTTTTCAACCCTAGTGGCAACGACTATGACTCCTATGTTGAGTGCCTATCTGTTGCGACCTAAAGCGCGAGAGAGACCCCTTCCGGGCAATGTTCCGAGTAATGGCAAGGGTAATGGCAATGGGTCTCAGAATGGTCATTCTACGCAGAATGGCCAGAGTAAATTTCTTGCTTCCCGACATCAGGGCAATTTTGTCCGAGGAGAATTAGAAGAAACCGTTAAATCTTCCCGGCCTAAGCGGGTTCGCCCTTATCGAGGGTTATTAACTTGGGCCTTGCGTCACCGTATGACGACCCTGATCATTGCTGTGGCCTTTTTTATCGGCAGTTTACAGTTAATTCCCTATATCCCCAAAGGGTTGTTTGATAGTGGGGATACTGGACTCAGTACAGTAACGGTGGAGTTGCCACCGGGGTCAACCCTGGCCGAAACAACGGAGGTGTTGCAGAAAACGACGAATCTGTTAGAGGATAATCCGGCGGTGGAGAGTATTTTGGCCCAGGCCAGGGAAGTCAATTCGGGGTTAATTTATACGAATTTAGTCCCGAAAAGTGAACGGGTTTCTCAGCAGCAGTTTGAACGGGAAATGCGGACGCAATTAAATGAGATTCCGGGGACTCGTTTGGCTTTCCAGAGTCAGGGGGCCGGGGGAAGTAACAAGGATTTATCCATTATTCTTAAAAGTCAGAATGCCCCACTATTGACCGAAACCGCAAACCGTCTGGAATCCCAGATGCGGGAGATTTCGGGGTTGGTGAATGTTACGTCGAGTAATAGTTTAGTTAAACCGGAATTAGTCATTGACCCTGATCCCCAACGGGCGGCGGATTTGGGGGTTTCGGTTAGCGCGATCGCGCGAACAGCCTCCCTCGCGTTAATTGGCGACACCGAATCTAACCTCGCCAAATTTAACCTCCCGGACCGCCAAATCCCCATCCGCGTGCAAATTGACCCAGAAGAACGCAACAATATAGAAACCCTGAAAAATCTACAAATTCCCAGTCGTCAAGGCACATTAATTCCCCTATCTGCCGTCGCTGATCTCCGTTTAGCCAGTGGGCCAGCAGAAATTCAACGATTTGATCGCAACCGCCAAGTCACCCTCGAAGCCAACTTAGAAGGCATTGCATTAGGGGATGCAGTGGAAGCAGTGAACGCCTTACCCGCCATGAACCCCTTACCTGATGGGGTATTTGAAGAACCTGCCGGAGATGCGGAGATTATGCGGGATATTTTCACCCGCTTTGCCTCGGCCTTAGGCTTGGCCATTCTCTCCATTTACGCCATTTTAGTCCTCTTGTATAACAATTTTCTCTATCCCTTAGCCATTCTAGTGGCGTTGCCGTTTTCCTTTGGGGGGACATTTTTGGCGTTACTCATCACTCAGAAGGAATTAGGGTTATTTGCCTTAATTGGCATTGTCTTATTAATGGGGTTAGTCACGAAAAACGCGATTTTATTAGTGGATTTTACTCTAGAAGCCATGCGCCAAGGGAAACCCCGCTTTAAGGCCATTATTGAGTCTGGGGTGTCTCGGTTTCGTCCCATTATTATGACTTCCATCTCAACGGTTGCGGGAATGATGCCCATTGCCTTAGAGTTAGGGGCCGATGGAGAAGTCCGCAGTCCTATGGCCATTGCAGTGATTGGCGGTTTTACCACTTCCACCCTGTTAACGTTGGTGGTTGTCCCGGTCATTTTCACCTATATTGATAGTGTGATTAATCTGTTAAAACGCTTCCTCGGCAAACCCCCCTCTACCCACCCCCAACCCGTTGTCACTGAAGAAACCTGGCAAGAACCCATACGCAAGTAACAGTTAGGGGAGTGTCGGAAGACCTAATGAAACACCCAACTCCCCCATCTCCCCACCCTTCCCAAAACAAAAGCCCCCAAGATGGAGGCTGTTTGTTGGTTGTTAGTTGTTAGTTGTTGGTTGTTTGTGGGCCTCCATTTTAGCATAGAACAAGACAAAAACGGAAACCCAAGCTACAAAAACTACCGAGAAACGCGGATTTCACGCCAAGACAGCCTTGGAGTTACCCCCCTTCTAGGGCTAGGACTTGCAGCCCACTTCTTGCGGCCCATTTTCGGAAAACTAGGGTAATATTCACCCAAGGGCGAGTGACGGGACTCGAACCCGCGAATGGTGGAACCACAATCCACTGCCTTAACCACTTGGCTACACCCGCCATGTCGGTTTTTTAGTATAACATTATGTATCGGATTTATTCCAGTTTTTTTGGAATAAATCTGAAATTTACTGTGAAGAGGGGTAAAGTATGGTGAAAGTTACATCCTTGAAGAAAAAGGCAATGGGTTGGGGAGGATTAAGCGTTGGTGTAGTTGCGATCGCGTTTCTCCTGTCCAACCCCGGCCCAGAGCAATACGAAGACTATGCGGTTGATCGTCTTACCGAAGCTCTAGAGCAGGAAATCTGTAATGACTTACCCCCCCAATTCCAGCAATTCTCGGATCAATGTCGTTCTGTCGGGAAAACCCTCATCGACATTAGCGAACCCCAATTAGAAACCTTAATTGGAAAAAACACCCAACGCTACAACTACGGATTATTCAGCATTTATCACACCACTCTCTCCCTAAAACCTTTCACCCCCACCTACGAATTTGAAACTGTGGGCATTTTACAACAGTTCTATATCTACAGTGTTGAAGAAAGGTAAGCTGTCACGTATTTAAATTGGTATATGTGGATAGGGAACAGGGAACAGGGAACGGGGAACAGGGAACGGGGAATAGGAAAGAGGTTGATAGGACTCTAGTTAACTGTTAATAACACAGTTTAAATGCCGAACAGCTTAGTTTTAGTTGATAATTGATAATTGGGAGTTGAACCACTCCAGACACAGAAAACACAGAGAAATAAGAGTATGGAAATAAACAGTAAGCCTTAAAATAGTTTGTATTCGTTCGTAGTAAGCCCTTTAGGGCTTATTTTAAACCCTAAACGGATCAGAGTATGGAAAAAAAAGTAAGCCTTAAAATAGTTTGTATTCGTTCGTAGTAAGCCCTTTAGGGCTTATTTTAAAGTAAGCATTCAGCCATAAGTCGTCAGTTTAAAACTGATAGCTAAATGTTTACTCTTTAAGAGTCTAAAATTTGTTGAGCGCCATTTACATTAAAATAACTAAAATCATCAATTTTTCCTCGTAAAATATGAGCTTGCTGTTCTGGATTTCCTAATGAATCTAATACTAAATTGGCTTGTTTAAAATGCTGGTCTTTGGTATAATTATTAACAGTAACAACAGTTTTTAGATTAGCCTGAAATGCTGCCTCTGCGCCCTGTTCTGAGTCTTCTATAGCTAAACAGGTATCAGGGGTTAATCCTAATTTGTCTAAAGCGTAATTATAAAGATCTGGGGCAGGTTTTTTATTCTCAACCATATCCCCTGCCGCAATAACGGTAAACCAATCTGGATTAAGATGTTTTTCGATTAACGCAAGGGCGTTAGGGAGTGCGCTAGTTGTGGCAATGGCTAGCTTAATTCCCTGTTCTCTGGCCTCTGTAATTAACCGTTGTACCCCTCGACGTAGGGGGATGCTACCTTGGGCTAATAATTGGCGATAATATTGCGTTTTTTGTTGGTGGAGTTTGATGATAAAATCACTTAACTTATCGGTTTCTAAATCGTCGGGTTGGTAAGTCTCAATAAAATAGCGAATGCGTTCCTTTCCTCCTGAAACTGTAAGTAACTCCCCATATAATGTCTCTGTCCAATTCCAAGACAGTCCGGCCTCTTGAAACGCTTGGTTAAAGGCAACTCGGTGGCCGTCTCGTTCGGTTTCGGCCAATGTTCCGTCAACATCAAAAATTAAGGCTTGTAACTGCGGCATAATGGGAGCGAAATTTGGAAAAATATCGGCAATTTGTTCATTCTGTACTAAATGGGGGCTTGATGTCCGCTATGGTGGCACAAGAGTAAATTTCCCTTATTTTCTCACACTCAGGATGCGGATAGAGCAGATACAGGCATTTTTAGCGATCGCGCAAACCGGAAACTTTGGACAAGCCGCCCGACAATGTAACATTACCCAATCCACCATTAGCCGTCAAATCCAAGCCCTCGAAGCCGAACTGGGCCTCCCTCTCCTCCATCGGGGGACCCAAGCGAAACTGACAGTGGCGGGGGAACAGTTTATAACTCGCGCCCAACGCATCTATAATGAGTGGAATACTGCCCGCCGGGAAATTACAGAATTACGAGAAGGGAAACAACCAGAACTCTGTGTGGCCGCGATTCATTCCGTCTGCGCCCATCATCTCCCCCCCATTTTACAGCAGTTTTGTCGCACCTATCGAGAGGTACAATTACGAGTGACGGCCTTGGGTAGCGATCGCGCCTTAAAAGTCCTGCGAGATGGTCTAGTCGATGTGGCCATTGTCATGAATAACCGTCTCCTCACCACCTCCCCAGAAATGGTCGTGGATGTCCTCTACGAAGAACCCATCCAAATTTTAATGGCCGCAGACCACCCTCTCGCGCAAAATGAGAGCATTTCTTGGTCGGAGTTAGTCCATTATCCCCAAGTGGTGTTTAAGGACGGATACGGGATGCAGCGTTTGGTTCAAGAACGGTTTAGTCAACTAGGGGCCGAACTCCATGCGGCCTTAGAACTGAATACCCTTGATGCGTTTCGGGGGGTGGTGCGTCAGGGGGAATTCATCGCCCTTTTGCCCCAGTCGGCCTTGTGGGATGCTCAACAGGATAATACCTTGGCAGTTCGCGCGATCGCCAGTAGTGACACCGACCCCGACTTACTGCGACAAGTCGTTTTAGTCACCACCCAAGACCGTTTATTAATTCCCCCCATTCACTATTTCTGCCAAATTGTCCGCGATGCTTTTGACTCCTCAGACTCCACTTTTCCTAGAGAGAAACATTGGGAGTTGATAGTTGACAGTTGATAGTTGACAGTTGTTCTTACCCATTTTCCCTCTGCCCTCTGCCTTTTAAACGCTGTTCCCTAGTCGGGAAATGGAGGAGAAAATGCACAAAATACAATAAATGATGCAGAAAGCGGAAAATTTCCCTTGCGATTGTCCCCCTACAACAGTACACAATAATAGATAGACATGATCACCACCCCCACCCACAGCAAACGACCCACCAGCAACCAACATGAGTAATACGTTTCGGGAACTCCTCAAAAAAATCGGCAGTGGTCCCCACACAGGCAAAAACTTGAGTCGGGAAGAAGCGGCCCAAGCCACTACCATGATTTTGCAAGAAGAAGCCACTCCAGCCCAGATTGGGGCGTTTCTCATTGCCCATCGTATCAAACGCCCTACGGCTGAAGAACTGGCGGGGATGTTGGATGCTTATGAAGCGTTGGGGTGTTCGTTGCAACCATTACCGGGGGAGGAAACGGTAACGGTGATGGGTGTTCCCTATGATGGTCGGTCCCGGACTGCCCCCGTAACTGCCCTGACGGGGTTAATTCTGGCTGCTGCGGGTGTTCCTATTGTACAACACGGGGGCAACTGTATGCCCACTAAATACGGCATTCCGTTGATCGAGGTTTGGCAAGGATTAGGGGTTGATTTTACCTCCCTTTCCCTTTCTCACGTTCAACATCTCTTAGCAAAAACCGGATTCGGGTTTATTTATACTCCCCGACAGTTTCCCCTCGTTGAAACTCTCGTCCCCTATCGAGATCAAGTGGGAAAACGGCCTCCCTTTGCGACAGTGGAGTTAATTTGGTCTCCCTATCAGGGGAAAACCCATCTGGTGGCCGGGTTTGTTCACCCTCCCACAGAGAAGTTTATGCAGGGGACTTTGGCCTTACGGGGAATGGAGACTTATACCCTGGTGAAAGGGTTAGAGGGCAGTTGTGATTTATCTTGCGATCGCACCGCCATTATCGCCACCCACAACCCCACCGACAGCGAGTTTCAGCGTCTCAAACTCCATCCGCGAGACTACCACCTCGACCGCAAAGACGTTCCTCTCACCACCCAACCGGAGTATCTCAAACAACTCCAAGGGGTAATTGCCGGAGAATCCAATGACTTGCAAAAAACAGCCCTTTGGAATGGCGGATTTTACCTATGGCGATGTGGTAATTTACCCAATTTAGAAGCAGGAATTGCTAAAGTGGAGTCTCTCTTGACAAAGGGAAAAGTCCAACAAAAACTCCACCAAGTTCAGCAGTTTTTGGCTTCTTGTCCGTAGGTCAATTCCTCGTACCCCCTCAAGCCGACAGACTCAAGCATACAATACTCAAGCATACAATAATTGTTGATATTGACTACTACTTTGGGGAACAACCGTCATAGTTTTCTCCTGATGAACCGGAAGCTTAATCACAAACTCAGTCCCATACCCCGGTTGAGAAAAACCAATTAATGTCCCTCCGTGACATTCTGTGATAATTTGATGGCTAATGGATAACCCTAAACCAGTCCCTTTACCAATGGGTTTAGTCGTAAAGAAGGGATCAAAGACTTTATCCAAATCCGTCGGCTTGATCCCAATCCCATTATCCTTCACACTAATTTCAATGCGGTTATTATCAAGAGTGTGAGTTTTAATGATAATTTGGCCAGCTTCTCCTTTTTCTTCCACTGCATCAATCGCATTACTCACTAAATTCATAAACACTTGATTGAGAGGCCCCGCGTAACATTCCACATTGGGTAACTCACCATAGTCTTGAATAATTTTAATTTCCGGTTTTTCCGCATTCGCTTTCAGACGATGATGGAGAATTAACAAAGAACTATCAATTCCCTCGTGGACATTAACCGCTTTCATTTCCGCTTCATCCAGTCGGGAGAAGTTGCGCAAACTCACCACAATTTGCTTAATTCGATTGACTCCCAGTTTCATAGAAGACATTAACTTCGGAAAGTCTTCTTGGATAAATTCCATGTCCAATTCTTCCATTAATTCACCCATTCTCGGATCATTATCTGCGTAGTTTTCTTGACAAAAATTTAAGACTTGCCAAATATTATCCGTATATTCCGTTAAATGTTTAAGATTCCCATGAATAAAATTGACTGGGTTATTAATTTCGTGGGCAACTCCGGCCACTAATTGCCCTAAACTAGACATTTTTTCACTTTGTACTAAGGTTAAATGCGCACTCTTTAATTCCTTTAACGCTTGGGTTAAGTCTACAGTTCGTTCCTGAACCATATCTTCTAACTTATTTTTCTGTTCCGCTAATTCTTGCGTCACTTTACAGAGTCGAACATGAAGATCAATTCGTGCTAACACCTCCTCTTGCTGAAACGGTTTAGTAATATAATCAACTGCCCCCATTTGTAACCCTTTAACTTTATTTTCAGTCTCCGAAAGAGCCGTCATAAAAATAACGGGAATTTCTTTCATTGTGGGGTCTTCTTTTAAAAGCTGGCAAGTTTCAAAACCATCAATTTCTGGCATCATGACATCTAACAAGATTAAATCCGGTTTATTGTTCTTAGCTTGCTCAATACCGCTATAGCCATCCATCTCCACTAAAATATCATAACCATGACCATCTAACGCCCCACATAACACTTCTAAATTGGTCGGATTATCATCAATAATTAAAATAGTTTTATCTAAGTAATTATGACTCATGAACTTCTCCCTTTAAAATCTTATTTTTATTGTAGCATTGAAATTAAAATATTTAAGTGTTTTCTCTGAGAAATTGCCGAATTTTTTTAATATTAAATGTCTTCACTAAATCATAGAGTTTTTCCACAAAAGAGTTGTACTCTGGATCAGTTTGAGCAATCTTAATGAGTTCTGATTTAATCTTGGTAATCTTGCCTTGAGTCGCATATTTCCGCAAATCTTCCAACAGCGACTCCGGGGGGATTTTGATGGCAACTGGGGTTTCCGGTGAAGCAGAGGAAGATGGATTTTGTTCTTGGACTTCTTCGTAACACCAAGTTAAATGGAGATGTTTCTTTAACTTTTGGTAAAGGGTGTCAGCATCAAGAGGTTTAGCGAGAAAATCATCTCCCCCTGCATCTAAACTTTTTTGTTGATCTAGTTCAAAGACACTGGCCGAAGACACTAAAATTAAACAATCTTTAAACTCCTCAGAAGTGCGGAGTGTTTTCATTAACTCCCACCCATCCATCACAGGCATTTGTAAATCCGTAATAATACAATCGGGACATTGTTCTTTGATTTTCTCCATCGCCTCTTGACCATTTTTCGCATCCAGCACTTTAAACCCAAGCGGTTCTAATAAATTAACAATCACAGAGCGATTTTCCCAGCGATCATCGACTATCAAAATTCGCTTCTCACTCCCAGAATAGCCAACAATTTTCCCTTGATTTGTCACCGTATTCTGAACCGACCAATCCGACGCTAACGGACATTCAATAGTGAAAGAAAAAACACTCCCATGGCCTAACTCACTACTCACATGAATCTCTCCCCCCATCATCTCCACAATTTTCTGACTAATCGCTAGTCCTAACCCTGTCCCATCAGCTTTCCGTTGCTGATCTCCCACCTGTTCAAAAGGTTTAAAAATTTGTTTCAATTGTTCCTGAGTCATCCCCACTCCCGTATCTTTCACCGCAAAAGTTAAGCAAGTCCAATTCGGATCATTCTCCTCCTGAACTTCAATCTCTAAGGTGACATTACCTTGATCCGTAAACTTCACCGCATTTCCCAATAAATTAATTAAAACCTGTCGTAACCGCTTTTCATCATTCGTAATCCCCATCGGTAAATTTTCCGGAGGATTATAAATAAATTGAATCCCTTGTTTTTCAGCACGAATGCGACAAATTTCTACCACACTTTGTAAAAACGAGGGGAGATGAAACTCTTGGGGATGGAGTTCTAACTTTCGTGCTTCAATTTTAGAAATATCCAGCACATCATTAATTAACGTGAGTAAATGAGACCCACATTGATAAATAATCTGTACCCCGTGTTTTTGTTTATCCGTTAAAGAAGACTGGCCTTGTAAAATTTGCGCATACCCTAAAACTCCACTTAACGGGGTGCGTAACTCGTGACTCATATTCGCCAAAAACTCACTTTTGGCTTTATTGGCCGCATCTGCTGCTTCTTTCGCGGTGGCTAACTCTGCGGTGCGCTCTTGCACCCGATTTTCTAAGTCTTGATTGGTCTGAGCTAAGGCCGCAAAGGACTCCCGTAATTGTTGCGCCATGTTATTAAACAAAGACGCTAAACTACCCAGTTCATCCCGTCGGTTATCATCTAATTTTACCTCTAAATTTCCAGAGGCAATACTCTCGGTCGCGGCCATTAAATTATTAAGCGGTTTTTTAATTTTGCGACGGAGGATAAAGAACACTACCCCAATTTCAATAAACAGAGAAATAACCCCAATTAATAAAATTAAGCGGGCTGTAGCAAAGGCTTCTTTCTGGACTAGAGATTTAGGAATTACTGTCACCAGAAACCAGCTAGGTTCATCAATGGTTGTAGCGGCTAAATACTCCTCCCCTTGGGGGTTTTCAAGAATGACTTGCTCGTTCGTTTTTTCACTAACGAGGGTAAAAATATTGCGGAGATTTGCGTCTTGAGATTCCGCAATGGAATAGGTCCCATTACGATCTTGAATTTTTTGAATTAATTCCGGATCAGGATGAGCCACTAAGCGTCCATCTTCCCGGAAAATCATGTTATATGTTCCTTCAAGATTATCTCGAATCGTCCGTTGTCGCAGTTCATCAATTAAGATATCGTGGCCCAATGTGCCAACGTGCTGGCCTTGGACATCAAGGGGAGTCACACAGGACACCATCCACGCTTGAGCCACGGGATCATAATAAATCCCAGTCCAAACGGTTTTACGCTCCGGGTTATGCTCCTTATCGGTAATATAAAAGGATTCATCATCGGTGACGCGAAAGGAGGGATCAGAAGGCGCACTCTGGGTCCAAGCATAGGTCGGCATATAAATCGCAATGCCATTTTCAGGAATTTGAATATAGGTGTTGACAAAGCGATTTTGCCAAGCGGACCCATAGGAGTTGAGGAGTTCTAAATAGGTGACAACACGACGACGCATTTCTGCATCAACTTCAACATTTGCACCGAGAAAAATCCCCGGAAATTGGCTGTGATCAAAGGTGGCCTGTTGATTCCGTAAGGTTTGATCGGGCATTCTTTGAACAAGATCATTAAATTGGGGGGTAAGAGCAAGATTTTCTCGGTCTTGGAGGGTGTTTAAGATGATGGGTTTGAGTAATTTATGGTTATCTTCGGCCAAAGTAAAAATTGTCCGTTCCCGTTGAGAGCGCAACAGGGTATATTTTGCCGCTTGGGCTAATTTTTCTTCGGTAATACGAGCAATAACCTGAAAGTAGCCGATTCCCGTGGAAGCGACAATCACCGCCGCAATACTCAAGGCCATGGGAGCTAAGGTTTGCCGGGTTAACGAGGTTTGAGGTTTATGAGAGGTCGGCGACGTTGACCGATTTAACCACTGTTTGAGCATAATGTTTGAGAAAGAAAAAGGAGCAACACAGATGGAGGATAAACGTTAAGACAGGCTTACGTTTTTCACCCTAGTTTCTCAATTCAAACACAAACTTTTGTTGTTGTCCCGTGGGGAACTGGGGTGGGCAAAAATTTAATTTGTGTAAGATAGTCGAGGTAAGTGTTGAGGAATTGTGGGCAGTCTGGAAATTCACCCAAGCCCAGAACCGCTAAGGCTTGAGAGGTCTGGTGAACTTGCCAAGAAAAGGAGCCTAACAGGAGTTGCACTAAGGTGGGATTTTTTAACATTGACACCAAGGACAGCAGTGCGTTTTGGTGTGTTTCCCCATGGGGAGAACGGCGAGTGAGTTTTAATAAATGAGCATACCAATGCTCGTAAGAGGTAAGCTGGATGGCGTATCCCCGCTTTTGTAAGACGGTGATCAAGTCAGACCAAGGCATGGGAGTGGGATGCACTAAATGATAGGCTGCTCCTCTGGGTGGGTTGGCCTCGGAGAGGGCAACAATGGCCTGACTCACCTGATTAACTGGCACAACATTCAGCTTCACGGGTAAATCTGGGGCTATGCTCATTTCAAGACAGCCTTGCAGCATTTTGGCTACAAAGTCACTGGTTTGACTGATTCCGGTTTCACTGTGGCCGATAATATTCCCTGGTCGATAAATGGAAACGGGCAAACCGCGAGTTTGGGCGGCTTGCAGGAGGTTTTCCGCCACGTACTTACCAAAAATAATGGGTCTAAAGCCTCGCCCTTTTAGGGCGACTTGATGCTACAATGTTTCTGAGTACCGTAGGGCATACGGGAGCTTGGGTTATAAACCTGAAAGCTTCAGGAGATTCGATCTCTACTTTGGTTGGAGTAATCCTGCTAAAGCAAGTCGGTTCTATGAATGAAGAATCCACGTCCTTCTAGGGCGTGGAGTGTCAATTTGGGCATATCCGGTTAATAGTTGGTGACTGGGGCCAATGGCATCGGTTTCTCCGACGGTTCGCCAGAGGGTTTGTTGATCTGCCCCAAAGACATCCATGGTGGAGATGAAATGCAGGGGTTTAATTTTGCATTGACTGGCGAGGCGGATGACCTCTTGGGTGCCTTGAACGTTGACGGTTTCTAGGGCGGAGTAGGGGTAAACAATGTTCACCCATGCGGCACAATGGTAGATGCGGTCTATTTTTTCTGCTAATCGGGCAAATTGTCGGGAGTTTAGTCCTAAGCAGGGTTGGCTTAAATCCCCTAAGATGGTGAAGATGCGATCGCTGAACTCCTCCTCCCAGCTAAAATATCGCTTGAGTTGCCGTTGAATTTTGGCATAGGCTTCGGCCTTACTGGTGGCCCGCACTAAACAGTAAATATCGGCACGAGTATTTTGTAACAACTCATGGAGCATTCCCCCCCCTAAAAATCCACTTGCTCCCGTGAGGAAAAGGGCGGGAATAGACCCTTGCAAATGATGCTCTGGCGTAATCTTCGGATCAAGGAAAAAGGCTTCGTCTAAGTCCAATGGGGAGACTGGCACAAGGTCGCCCTGACGCAAGATATCAATGGTTGCGGTTAACCCCGCAATGGTTGGGGTGTTGAAAAACCGTTCTAGGGGAACGTCCACTTGTACCCCTTCACTCACCTGGGCTAACATTTGCAAGGCTAAGAGGGAATGTCCCCCTAATTCATAGAAATTATCGTAGAGACTGATATGAGACGGGTTAATCCCTAGCAAATACCCCCAAATCTCCACCAGTTGACGCTCTAAGGCGGTTTGCGGGGCGATATAAGTCCCTTCTGAGGTGCGAGTCCATTGGGGGATAGGTAAGGCGCGACGGTCGATTTTTCCGTTTAAGGTGAGAGGGAATTCTTCGAGGATGACAAAGGCCGCCGGAATCATGTAGTCGGGGAGGTACTGTTGGAGGGCTTCGCGGAGGGTGCGGGCGGTGACTTGTGACAGGGAGTAGGTGGGGGTGATCTCCGGGACAACATAGGCCACTAATTGCTGGTTGTTGGGGGCATCTTTCCGGGCCATGACCACACTTTGACGGACTTGGGGATGTTGGTTTAAAACTGCTTCAATTTCCCCTAATTCAATGCGGAAACCACGAATTTTCACTTGATGATCGATGCGTCCAAGACATTTGAGGCTACCATCGGGGAGATATACGCCTAAATCCCCGGTTTTATAAATTCTCGCTCCTGCTTTGTTGGTGAAGGGACTGGGGAGGAATTTTTCGGCGGTGAGTTGGGGTCGGTTGAGGTATCCCCGGGCCAGTCCGGCCCCACTGATGTAGATTTCACCGATTGATCCGTAGGGGACGGGGTTGAGGTGGTCGTCGAGGAGATAGATTTGGGTTCGGGCGATCCCATGGCCGATTGGGGGAATTTCGTTGGCCCCTTTGGGGATACGGGCCACGGTGGAATAGGTGGTGTCTTCCGAGGGGCCGTAGAGGTTGAAGACGTGCTGTACGGAGTCTAGTTGGTAGAGCTTTTGGACTAGGGCGTTTTGTAGGGGTTCTCCGGCCAAGTTGATGGTCTGGACGGAGGGGGGGATGCCTTGGCTTTGCAGAAGGGCATTAATGGCGGAGGGGACGGTGTTAATTAAGGTGACTTGGTTGGCGGCGGGTAAGTGGGGTAATGCTAAAGCATTTTGGGCTAAAATTACTGTTCCACCACAGCTTAATGTCACGAAGAATTCAAACACTGAAAGGTCAAAACAAAGGGATGTAGAAGCTAAAACCCCTTGTAACTGTTCGGGGGTAAAGAAGTCTCTGGCCCATTCGATAAAGGCAATGGCGTTCCGATGCTCAATGACCACACCTTTGGGCTTTCCAGTTGAACCGGAGGTATAAATAATGTAGGCTAAATTTTCACAATTGACGGAACTGGAGGGATTGGTTGTGGGGAAGTGACTAAGTTTAGCTTGCTCTGTGTCCATGTAAAAGCAGGTGACAGAGTTTTGAGTCAATGTGAAAGGATGCTCTTGTTTTTGGGTGAGGATAATTGGGAGTTGGGTGTCCTCTATGATAAAGGCTAAACGATCTTGAGGATAGGTGGGATCAAGGGGAACATAAGCTCCTCCAGCTTTGAGGACGGCTAATAAAGCTATGGGTAAATCTAAGCTGCGATCGCTCATAATTCCCACTAAGACCTCTGGACCCACCCCTAAATATTGTAAGTAATGGGCTAATTGATTCGCTTTTTCATTGAGTTCTCGATAGGTGAGTTGCTGATTTTCCGCGATAACAGCAACGCGCGCAGGATTCCTTTGAACCTGCGTTTCAAAAAAACGGGGAATGCTTTGAACCGGGTAAGAATCAGTGGATTGCTTATAATAGTCCGATTCTAAGAGTTGTCGAAGCGCATGATGAGTTTCATTCATTTCTTATTTTTAAGATTTCTTTTATAGGCTTAACTCCATAATTACTTTCTAGTTATGAAAAACTTGTGAAAATTGGGTATTTTCACAAAGAATTCACAAATCCTTTAAAAAAAACAGACTTTTTTTAAAAAATCTTAAAGGAGCAATGTTCCTCTAAAATCATCCCCTTGAGTCCAAGATATAGCAGTAATCAGCATCTGAGGGCAGAGGGCAGGAGGGGTAATGGGTAATTGGTAATAGGTGACACAAAAAAAGCGAGGAAAGAGAAGTGAGAATTGAGTTAAAATTCTTCTCTTTCCTCTATTCCCAGTTCCGGAGTTCCCTTGCCCAAAAAGCAAATGAACACTTTTTCAGCAGACCCTACCCAAACCTTTACACTTGCCCTAGTGTCTTAGTTGCTTATCAAGCTAACCCCTTCTGCCTTTGAAAGCCTTCTACCCTTTAAACGCTATTCCACCACCTCATAATCAATCACCACTGGGTCTTCCGGTTGAACATAGGACAAGGAAACTTGATGCCCTTTATATTGATCATTATTGGCAAACTCAGGATTAAACTTCGCTAACCACGTATTGACCTCTCCCGTGTCCTCCTGAAGACGAATATAAGTCCCTCTCTCTCCGTGACTCCCTTCAAGATATTTCCCTTGAACCGAAGCAATGGGCAAATTAGGATAGTCTTGTTGTAACGCTTGACGGTCTTTAGGGGTTTCATCAAGACGACGCAGAGCAATCACTTTAGGATTCCGTTCTAAGCTATAAGTGAGCGTCATTGTCTTCCCCTCTGGGAACTCCGATGGAGAGACATTAAAAAGGGGAAAATCCTTGCTCTCTCCCGCTTCATTTTTCAGTTGTACAATAAGTTGGGGGTCCGGCCCCGTTTCATAAACCTCCTCAACTACTCCCGTGAAAGTTTGTATCTCCGGGGAGTTGGCCTCAGTCTGGATATCCGATGCTGCGGGGGTTGAGGGGGAATTATTCCCTTGACAAGCGGGGAGAACTAGGGTAAGCAACGCAATCCCCAAGCCTCCCCATACGACTTTATTGACCTGCATTCTTTTTCAAGCCTAAACTTTGCTGCAATTGCTCCCAAATTGTGCCAATATCCAACGACGACACCCGCAACAACGGTAAAATCCCCAATAAAATCAACAGTAATCCAAACAAAAAATTATCCTCATACAGATAAAGTCCCACCAGCACAATAAAATAAGGCGCGATAATCCCGCTTATTTTCTCGACTGTATTCACCACGTCTGGGGTTTCTTCCCCGGAAGTCGGGACGATTTCTTCCGGTTGCGAGGTGGTTTCTTGAGGTTGTATGTTCTGTTGTTCATCCATATCGCCATCTTAAATAGGTTGTGTCAAAAATTTGGGATCAAACGGGAACAGCGTTTCAAAGCTACCTTAATATGCCTTGGGTTAAAACCCAAAACTAATAGCTGAAACCCGTTCCAACGGGTTGATAGACCCAAGCATTCAGCTATCAGCATTCAGCGTTTCCCCCTTCTTCAGTCAATCTGCCATCTGTCCTCTGTCCTTTGCCTTCGGATGCTGATGACTGTTATAAGCCAAACTGTGGCCAAACCCAATCTCCCACCGTGCGAACCGAACGGTTCACCAAACGGGCCAACTGAATATGGGGTTCATCCGTCTCTACCGGGATGATATCTGCCTTTTTTCCTTGTTTAAACTGCTCAATCACTAAATTGGCCGCCTCTAACCCCGTCACATAGGCTTTTTCTTGGGACCAAGACCCATGCTGACTGATCACCCAATCCCCGCTTAAATAGAAATTGGGAATCGGCGTTTTTGCGGTCAGGAAATGCTGATAACTGCCAGGGGCAAAATGTGTTACCCCTTGGCGAACCCGAATGACGGTACTATAGACAATCTTCGCTTGCTTAAATTTAGGGACACAAGTGGCTAAGTCCTGATGCACTTTCTCCCAAATTTGGGCATTACTCATGGGTAACAGTTGGTTGGCGTGATAAAAGTCCGCCTCAATAACTGTTCCTGGTGCGTCCTTAAATTCATCGTGTAACGCATTCAGATCAAAAAATGTCCATCCGGTGGTCGCATCAAAGCCGAAACAGGCATTAGAGGGACGAGGGACTTTCACCCGTCGGTCAAACCATAAGCGCGTTGCTAAAACATCAATTCCTCCTAAGTTCAATAAATTGCGGAATTCGGCGTACTGGTTCAACGTTTGACTCTGACTGACCATTTTTTTCATCCCACTCACACTCACCGCAGAAATGACCGCATCTGCGGCAAAGGTTTCATCCCCACACACTACCCCTGTCACGCATCCCTCGTCATTGAGGGTTAAGTCGGTGACTCGTTGGTTAGTCAGCACTTTTCCCCCGGTTTGTTCAATTTGCTCAACCCAAGGCTGAAAAATTTGTTCTCCCACAGTCCCCCGACACCAGACCACATCAAAGTCTGGTTGGTGAGCCAAAATGAAGTAATACAGCATCCCCAAGGCCGCTGCCGCGCTACATTGTTCCCCTGGGGCAAAGAGTCCCACCAGTAACATGGGTTCAAAGGCTTCTTTATACAGCCGTTTGGATACGCCAAACTCGCGGAATAGTTCCCTGGCGGTCATTTTGTCGTACCGTCGCCAAGCGTCGGGGGAGTTGTCAAAGTCAATGACGGCGTAGAGGAGGGGAAGGGCGGAAAGTCGGTCTGCGAGGGGGAGACGGTAAAAGCGGGTGTAGAGAAATGTTCCTAGGGGGGTGGGGAGGGGGGGTTTGTCTTGAAAGAGGGGGGACTCGCATTCTAGCCCTTTGGGGGAATATTGGGCGGAACGAGTGAAGGGGGTGAAGGGGTTAATTTTTAGTCGTTTGACGAGGTTGAAGATATTTTTGTAGGGATACCAGAATCCGTGGATACCGCCTTCGATAGACCTGCCTGCGCTGGTTTTCCACCCGGCCACTAACCCTCCGGGGTGGGGGCCGGCTTCGAGGAGGGTGACGTTGTAGCCTTGTTGACTGAGGTGATGGGTTGCGCCAAGTCCCGCCCATCCTGCACCAATGACAATTACCCGTTTTGCTTCAGACATTCTCTTTGTTTATGAGAGGGCTTGTTCTCAGGATGCCACAGGGATGGCGTTTTTCCCAGTGTTGGCCGATAAAATATAAAATTTTATTGAGAAATATTTTCGTTTAGGGGGAAAGTTATTTTATACTGTGGGTAAGCAAGGGGGACAGTAACCATTTGAGTTGGGTAAAGGTTAAGGCTTTAGATGTTGGCTTGAGTGGCAAGTTACGGGCGGGTCTTCTCTTGCAGCGATAGTTAAAGAGTATAGGCAGGACTTATGAAAGCACAGCAATTTGAGGTTTCCGGGCAGTTGCTAGATTTTGTTATTAAGGGGGGCGTGAAGATTAAGTTTTTACGTCTTGCAGCCGCAGAACGGGAATATTGGATTAAAGTTCCCAAGGGGGTTCGGTTGCAGTTAGATGGGGATATTAGACCGGGGTGTTGGCTGACGGTGACGGGGAAACGGAAGCTCAAAAAGAGTGGTAAATTGAAGCTCAAGGCGAAGTCTGTGAACTTGTGGAGTCCTGCGGAACAAGTGACCCATTGTTCTCAACCTTGTTCCCACCAGTCTATTCCGGTGGAGATACCGGAGAAGACTCCGAATGGGACTAAATCTTCACAATCTTCATTTTCACCATCTTCAAAGTCTTCACAGAAGAAGGGGTCTCCTCCGGCGAAAATTTTGGTCTGTGGTAAGTCGAAATGTCAGAAGCGCAACGGGGCGGGTCTTTGCCAGGCGTTGCAACGGGAATTGAGCGATCGCGGTTTAGACACTCAGGTTCAAGTCAAGACTACAGGATGCTTAAAAAAATGCAAGAAAGGCCCCAATGCGGTGGTTTTACCGGATAAAACCCACTATATGGAGCTTCACCCGGTAAAAGTCCCCAAATTAATTGAAAAACATTTCAGTTAATTCATCAGTTCATTCAATTGTCTAAATTCAATTCTCCCTACACCTCAAAAACCTCACGCCTTTGTCTTTGAGCGTGAGGTTTTTGTCGGGAGCATTATGAGTGAGAAAGTTGGGGTTGACGCGTTTTCTCTAGTTAATGTTTATTGATCAGAGAGCCAAAAAAAGTAGGAAAAATCAAACATTAAGGTCCAGCCAATAGGCCGATTCGGTTTTTGGGGCTTTATGCTGTGGATTTGATGCCCAATTAAGCTCGGCTATCTCCATATCCTTGTTGCAGGATTCGTTTATCGACTGGCGACTAATTTAATACGGCCTGCATCCATTTCAGACATGAGCAGTTCAAGAGCTTCGTAGTCCACATCAGAAATGTGGCCTAAGCGCGTCAATTCGGAATTGATCGCATTTTCAATTTCAGGGGTTAAGCGTCGAATGTAGAGAGCCTTTTCTACTAAGCGACGGATGACTTTTGTTGTTTCCACGGTTCTAGTAATCCAACCCAGTTTACATATATCATCGGTTGCTTTTTGACTCAATCCTGTGATCGTTTCTTGGATTAGAAGTGATCCTAGTCACAGGAAATTGAAAGAGTATCTTTTGGCACTTTTCCTTCGGAGAAAGGCAAAAGTCTCTTGGTTAAAGCAAACAGAAAACATTGGTTATCTAACCGACTCTTCTTTACTAACAAAAGTTCGGTCAATCAGGAAACTATCTAAGGTTTAGTGGTTTAACTCTTTCTCGGTAGAGTTGACAAAGAGTTAGGAGTCCGTCTTGAGTGGGAGTATCCGGCCAAGTGACTAAGTTTTGACGCTCCACGCCCTAAAGGAGCGTGGATTCTTGGTTCAACGAATCTCCGTTAGCTAGCAGGAGTTCTCCAACCAACCAAGAGGGAGTTTCTCCCCAAGCGTTAATTTTCGTGCGCCCCACGATATATAAAGCCCTTTGCAGGATGTTTATAGCTGCATT
>NZ_JAQMSD010000201.1 GCF_028330525.1 Spirulina sp. CS-785/01 | reverse complement strand
AGATAGAGGAGATAGAGGAGATAGAGGGGATAGAGGAGATAGAGGAGATAGAGGGGATAGAAAAGCATTGAAACGAGAACAGTTTAACCCTCCCTCTCCCCCAACCTCCCCATCTCCCCATCTCCCCATCTCCCCATCTCCCCCAACCCCCCACAACACCTGCTATATTGAGCAGTACAAGGAGAGTCACAGGGAAGTTAATGAGTTCTGTCGCTTGGATTACCCTAAGAACCACCAGTACGCGCTGGGAAGCAGAACTGATGCAGCAAATTCTGACCAGTCACGAAATTCCGGCCCGAGTCGTCAGCTTGGGAGCGACGGCCTGTTTTTTATCGGGAGAAACGGCGGTACAAGTGCTTCCTCAAGATAAATGGACGGCCTTGCTGTTACTCAGTCCGAGGGAGGAAGATTTAGAGGATGATTTTGAAGAAGATTAATTGCTCCTCGCATTTGACGGTCAAAAAATGGCAAAATAATCTGAAACCTATAAACAATTTATAAAGATCAGCGTCATTAAAAAAACTCTATGTCTTTATTTGACTGGTTTGCGAATCGCGCCAAATCTGAATCTCCTATGCAACAACGCCATCAAGAACGGGAAATTGCCGATGGTCTCTGGACAAAATGCCCAAGTTGTGGGGTTTTGACCTATACCAAGGATTTACAGGCAAATTTGATGGTCTGTTCGGAGTGTAATCATCATCTGCGGGTGGATAGTGAGGAACGTATCCAACAGTTGATCGATCCGCAAACGTGGAAACCGATCAATGAGGAGGTTGAACCGGTTGATCCGTTAGAATTCCGCGATCGCAAACCTTATAAAGACCGTCTCCGCGACTACCAAAATAAAACCCACCTCAAAGATGCAGTCCAAACCGGAACAGGACTGTTAGATGGTCTTCCTGTGGCCTTGGGGGTGATGGACTTCCGCTTTATGGGGGGAAGCATGGGATCGGTTGTCGGGGAAAAACTCTGTCGTCTCATTGAGTATGGAACCAATGAGGGGTTAACCGTGATCATTATTTGTGCATCCGGTGGTGCGAGAATGCAAGAGGGAATGTTGAGTCTGATGCAGATGGCCAAAATTTCCGGGGCCCTGGAACGACATCGGGAAGCGAATTTGCTCTATATTCCCGTCCTCACTCACCCCACCACCGGAGGGGTAACGGCCAGTTTTGCCATGTTAGGGGATATTATTTTAGCTGAACCCAAAGCCATGATTGGGTTTGCGGGACGACGGGTGATTGAACAAACCCTGCGAGAGAAACTCCCGGATGATTTCCAAACCTCAGAATATTTATTGCACCATGGATTTGTGGATGCGATCGTGTCTCGGACGCAGTTGAAGAAAACCTTGGCTAATTTAATCAGCTTACATCAACCGTTTTATCCGGTGCGCCACCTGCAACAGTCGGACTCCCAAGAGTTGAACCATCATACAATGAATCATCATACAATGAATCATCATCAAGCCACCCAGACTCCCATTCAGTCCTTTGAGCAGTCTTAAAAGCGTTAATCTTATCCTAGGAGGGCAATATGTAACAGAGAAGATACGATAAACATCAGAGATGAAGATGGCCAAACTCAAACCGTCTTGATAGATTATGAAAGTCGTCTCTAAAACTCTATAAAGGTGGCAAAGGACTAAACGATTTCCCTTTCATTGAATGAAGGAATCAAGCGGGAGAGGCTAACGTTTTTCCCTGTTTTCCCATCACTTTAGGCTACCAATATCATACAGCCGAAGTCTTTGGTTTGTTGGACACTGACTCAAGCCTCAACATTCTGCCGAAATTTGTTCCTGATGACAAATAAAGTGTTAATGTACAAAAAAAATGGGCGATATTGGATTTGAACCAATGACCTCTCCCGTGTGAAGGGAGCGCGCTACCCCTGTGCCAATCGCCCGTAATCTATAATTATAGCGAAGCCGTTTCAGGATAGCAAGGGATTGGCGAAAATTTTTCTCGCTTCCTCCTTTATCCCAGTTGGGTGGCGACTTTGGGAAATTTTCCCATAAAGAGGTAGTCAGAAAACCGAAAAATATGTGAAAATACGAGTAAGACACATTAAAAATCATTTAAGATTTTACTACTCGGAGGAAATAACGATGGATTGGCGATTACTGATCGTTTTACTACCCGTTCTGGTTGCTGCTGGTTGGGCTGGTTACAACGTTTTTACTCTTGCATTTAGTCAATTCCAGTCCTTCTTGCAAAAGAAAAGCTAAGTTGCCTTGAAAATTAGCCTTGAGAATTAGCCTTAAACATTAGCCTTGGGGTTAACTCCAAGGCCAATGTTTAAGCCTGCTAACAACGGGTTGTAGAGGGCAACAAGGGTTTTAAAAAACTCTTGTTGCCCTTAGCATTCAGATATTTAATGCGCTTGGAAGCGGGTGAGGGGAATCGAACCCCTATCATCAGCTTGGAAGGCTGAGGTTTTACCACTAAACTACACCCGCGAAATTCAACCCGCGAAATTCAACCTGCGTCGGTCACGTTTCTTAGTCACGTTTGACCATCATAGCATACCTATTCCGGATTTTGGCAAGATTTTTTTTGTTGGTCGAGAAATTCTTGGATTACGCTATTAAAGGTTTCGGGTTCAACCAAAAACGCCCAATGATTGCCAGGGACTGAGATGATTTGTAAATTCGCTAAATAATGGCGAAAGGGGTTAATTTGCCAGTTGGTGCGGTTTAAGCCTTTTTCGGGGAGGACTAACAAGGCCGGGAGGGATAATTCCTCGGTTAACCCATCGACGCGCATCACGTCTTCAAAAATTTCTTGGCGGGCCGCGACGGTGAATTTACTGGTCCATGTGCCGTCGGGTTGTTGCTTGATGGCATTTTGAAACACCTGTTGCTGTAGCGGACTCCACCCCCGATACTGTTTTAACCCCTTAGCGAGGGTTTCTGCTTCCTCATAGGTGGGAAACGATCGCATTAATTTCAAAAACGGCAAAACCCGATACAACAAGGGAAACGTCACCTTAAAGGCCATGGGCAATTTGCCAATAAAAAAGGGATCAACCAAAATTAAACTCCGCCCTTGCTCCGGAAACCGTGTCGCCCAAATTGCCGCCAACTTCGCTCCCCAAGAATGGCCTAAAATATGAGCCGATGACCACCCCAAATGAGCCATCAGTTCCTGTATATCGGCAATCATAGCGGCGAAACTGTACCCTTGGGGGGGTTTACTACTCTCACCATGGCCGCGCAAGTCTGGGGCAACAATATGATAGTCTGAGCCGAGGGTTTGGGCGAGACTGGACCAGACTAAGCCATGGTCGGCTAAACCATGGAGTAACATTAGGGGATGCTGTCCTCTCTCTGTCTCCAGATAGGATAAGTTTAAGCCGGAGGAGAGAGTTAAATTTCGACGCTTAAAGCTCATAATAGTCTTGAATTTACCAATTCTGCTCTAAAAAAACATCCCCACATTACCAAAACATGATAATGTGAGGACTGCTTAACCTCAGACAAAGCTAGCTTAAAAATAATGGCTGGCGATCGCCCACCCTATCTCACCCCCATAGCTAGGATATTGAGGCATTAGCATGAAGCTATCTAGCTCAAGTCCCCTAGCTCTTGTGAACGAGAAAACTCAAGTGAGTCTCTTGACAGTCCCCGCGAATCACGCGACGGGGATTCTTGGTTCAACGACCGGACGGAACTTTCAGTTCTTGGTGTATGATCAAACTCTCAAAACACTGGCCGGAACTAGCTCGTCTGAACTCATCAGGGCTTCACCTTAGCGACTCGCTACAGCCACTACAGAGTTTTGTCCAGCACTGGATTGTCCCATAGTGTTTTGTCCCAAATTAGTTTTTCCTGAGCCACCTTTCCCTGAGCCACTTTTTTGATTATGATTAGACTGGTTGTTTTGGGGGGCTACGAGGCGCAAGCTGGGAAAGAGAAAATGGTTCTCTTCCACATACTGTGCGCCGAATAGCCCTTTTTCTGCCCAAAAATAGCGATCTGTGGTATGCTCATTACGCTTAACAATTAGCAACGCAGGGGGGGTAACTCCTTGGGAGGAGATAAACCGTCTGGCTGCTGTTACAGGCTTGTCTTCACCACTTTCTAGGTTATACTGAGGGACTAACTCTAAAATCTTGCGTCCTTCTTGGCGGCGGCGACTCTTACGTTTACGTTTTCTGGCCAAATCTACTTACCTCCTATCTGAGCCTCCTAAAATTTTCTTTAGCCAAAATTCTTGGCTAATGCTTTGTAATAATGGTTACAAAAGCCGTGGCTAGTATATCGGCTCTGGTTAAAAAAATCAAGAGTCCCTAGGGTCGATTGTTGCAGACTTGAACGGGTTACAATGCTGATAGGAGTGATTCTATCCCCTTGCAACACAGGTTCGGGAAGCCTAACTAAAAACGTAGCATTTCTTAATATTCCCGCAATATTTGCAAGTCTCCAACTCCCCCTTTCCTGTTTAATCGAGAAGTCGCCCAAACCATCCATGTCTATCTCTGCAAGTTCAGAACTCGTCACCCTCTGTCAAGCCCAAGTCAACCTCCTCGTAGAAGGGCTTGGGGCGGCTTGGTGTGCAGTGTATTTAACCGAGAAATGGGTTCAAGACTTGAACCAGAAACTGGTCCCGGTGGTGGTGTATCCAGAGAATCAGACGACCCCCAGACCGACTAACAGCGACGGGGTGGATATTTCCCCGGTGACTCATCCCAGTTTGAGCTTACCGCCGAGTAAATTATTACAGGGGACAGAGACCCTGCAATCGGTGGTGGACAGTGAACCGACGGATGTGGTTGAACCTGATCCCCCCGAACCCCCCTTTTGGCAGCGCAAACAGTTGGTTTTGCCCCTAATTCACCAAGAGGAGGTGTTGGGGGTATTAGCGACACGACGGGATGACCGGCCTTGGCAAAGCCAAGAATTGAGTCAAATTGATCAAATTGCCAATACGTTGGCCATTGCTTGCTTTTTTGACCGAGAAAACGGCAGCTTACAGAATAAACTGGGGCAACAGAAACAAGAGGTGATGGGCTATCATGATCGCCTAGACACCCTACTTCATCAAGTGCGTAGTCCCATGACCGCGTTACGAACCTTTAGTAAGTTATTGCTGAAGCGGTTAACGGGTCAAGATCGGACGACCAAAATTGTGCAGAATATTTTACAGCAGAGCGATCGCGCCTCAGACCTCCTGAAACAAATGGATATTTGCATCGACGACCTCGAAACTTATCTCACCGGACTCCCCCAACCCGACAGCCCCCCCTCACTCAACCCCGACAGTGACACCCCCTCGCCCCTCTCCCTCCTGCCAGGGTCGAAATTAAACTTAGAACCCGTCCCCTTACCGCCTCTCTTAGACCCCTTAATTGCCTCAGCAGATGCGATCGCGCAAGATAAAAACATCGACTTCCAAACCGAAATCCCCCCTCACCTCCCCCCCGTCCAAGCCGATGCCACCGCCCTCCGAGAAATCCTCAGCAACCTCCTCGACAACGCCATCAAATACACCCCCCAAGGCGGCCAAGTGTGGCTAGAAACCGGCCTCACCAACCCCGAAGCCTCCCAACAAGGCATCGCCATCCACGACACCGGATATGGCATCCCCCCCGAAGACCAACCGCGCATCTTTGAACGCTACTTTCGCGGCGTACAAGCCAACAGCGACATCGAAGGGACCGGACTTGGCCTAGCCATTGCCCACAACCTCACCCAACAAATGAACGGCAACCTAGAACTCATCAGCCCCAGTCGAACCCAAAACGGGGCCCCCCCTTCCCCCTTCCCTGGAACAACCTTTATTGTCTGGCTACCCCTTGCCTAGAGTGGCACGAATTTGGGACAGCCTAAACTTGCCCCTATCATAAAATCAATTCCCTTTCCATCAAACCACCATGCAACAACTGCCCATTCCCCCCTTTTTTGACCCCAACACCATCGGCCAAGTTTGGCGTGTTCCCTATCATGAACGGGCCAACCAAGCAGAAAACTGGGCCAAACAACATAACATTCCCCCGGCCTCCCAAGATCAAACCCGTATTTGTCTCTTAGCCATAGATATTCAAAACACCTTTTGTTTACCCGACTTTGAACTCTACGTCGCGGGACAGTCGGGGACGGGAGCAATTGACGATAACCGTCGATTATGTGAATTTATTTACCATTATTTACCCTACATTACCACCATCATTCCCACCCTCGATACTCACACCGCCATGCAAATCTTTCACCCCTTCTTCTGGGTGAATGAGGCCGGAGAACACCCCACCCCCGCCACCACTTTAATTATGCCCGAAGACGTAGAACAAGGAGTGTGGAAAGTCAACCCTGCGGTAGCGGATAGTATTGCCAACGGAGACTATACTGGACTGCAAAAGTATGCCTTTCATTACGTGAAACGTCTCACCGAGGACGGCAAATATCCCCTTAATATCTGGCCTTATCATGCCATGTTAGGAGGGATTAGTCATGCTTTAGTCGCTGCCGTTGAAGAAGCCTGTTTTTTTCATAATATTACTCGCCACAGTCAAACCCAGTTAGAGTTAAAAGGAAATAATCCCCTCACCGAAAACTATTCTGTGTTACGTCCAGAGGTATTAGAAGACAGTCAGGGAAAAGCCATTGCTCAAAAGAATACAGCATTATTAGAGCAATTATTAGCATTTGATGCCATTTTAATAGCCGGACAGGCCAAAAGTCATTGTGTAGCGTGGACAATTGAAGATTTACTCGATGAAATTAAAGCCAAAGACCCCAGTTTAGCCCAAAAAGTGTATCTTTTAGAAGACTGCACCTCACCTGTTGTTGTCCCCAATTTAGTAGATTTTACCGAAAAAGCCGATCAAGCCTTTCAACGGTTTTCAGAAGCCGGAATGCACTTAGTTAAATCAACTGATCCGATGGAAAGTTGGCCAGGATTTCCGGATCAATAAAAAATAAACAATTGAGGGAAGTAGTAGAGAGTAGGTTGGGTAAAGCGTAGCATAACCCAACATCCCCTAACAATGAACCATAAAAAATGAACAATTGATGGTAATAGTAGAGAGTAGTAACCCAACATCCCCAAGCCTTGGGTTTAAACCCAAGGCTCATAGCCCAAACCCGTTAAAATGGGTTGAGAACATCAACCGATCCACCTACCCCGGTCAACTTGTGATAAAGTAAGACACTGCACCTCGGTTCTATTGGGGAACAGCCAATAGACGCAAGGGGGAAAGCCGTGTGAGAATCCGGCACTGTCCCGCAACTGTGAAAACGGTCAACCCGTTCAAAGTCAGGATGCCCACCGAGGGGAAATATATCGAACGTTCATCTAAAATTTACGGACTCTGCGAGGCACAGAGCATTAAAAATGCACAAACTTCCCGTTACAGTTATTACAGGTTTTTTAGGCGCAGGGAAAACCACTCTCATCCGTCACCTGCTCCAAAATAATGAAGGTCGGAAAATCGCCGTTTTAGTCAATGAATTTGGCGAAGTGGGTATTGATGGGGACTTATTGCGGTCTTGTCAAATTTGCGATGAGGAAGAAACCGACACACCGAATAATGAAGCCCCAAATAATATTGTAGAATTAACCAACGGTTGCCTGTGTTGCACCGTTCAAGAGGAATTTTACCCCACTATCCAAGAACTCCTCAAACGACGAGACAGCATTGACAATATTCTGGTAGAAACCTCCGGTTTAGCCCTCCCGAAACCCCTTGTGCAAGCCTTCCGATGGCACGAAATTCGCAACAGTGCGACGGTGGATGGGGTTCTCACAGTGGTGGATGCCCAAGCCTTAGCCTCTGGGGCATTGGTGGGCGACCTAGAAGCCCTAGAAGCGCAACGACAGGCTGATCCTAACCTAGAACACGAAACCCCCATTGAAGAACTGTTTGAAGACCAGCTAGGCTGCGCTGATTTAATTTTATTGACCAAGACGGACTTATTAGACAGTGAGACGTTAAACCGAGTGCAGCAATGGTTAGCGAAGGAAGTCCCCACCGGGACTAAAATTATCCCTTGTCGAGAGGGACAAATTGATTCTGATTTGTTATTAGGGTTTAATGCGGCAGTAGAGGATAATTTAGCCAGTCGTCCCAGTCACCACGACCACGAAGAAGACCACGAACACGACGACGGGATTAATTCTGTAGAATGTGTTTTAGAGCAGTCTTTCGATCCTAAACAGCTAACGAAGACGTTACACCAGTTAGTGCAGGATCAGGAAATTTATCGGATTAAGGGGTTTGTGGATGTGCCGAATAAGCCGATGCGGTTGGTGTTACAGGGAGTAGGTAACCGTTTTGATAGTTTTTATGACCGTCTCTGGTCGAATGACGAACCCCGACAAACTCGGTTAGTGTTTATTGGGCGAGAGTTAGACCGCACTAAGGTAGAAAAGGCGATTGTTAATTGTTGATTGTTGTTTGTTGATTGTTGTTTGTGAAAAAGGGAACAGGGAATAGGGAACAGTAAACAGTAAACAGTAAACAGTAAAGTTGTTTGTTCTGGGTTCTTTGTTCTCCCCCAGAGGGAGGAGAGAGAATAGAGGAGAGAGGATAGAGAAAAAATTACAGACTACTCACTACTCACTTCTCACTTTTCTCTCCTCACTTCTTCCCCCCCCATCTCCCCTTTGTGTCCTTTGTGTCTTTGTGGTTCAACCGTCAACTATCAACTATCAACTATCAACTGCCCCATCTCCCCATCCTCCATTTCGGGAAACCCCTGGGGAGGAGGTTCGGTTTACACCGCCCAATCATCAAAAAAGAAACGTTACTGTGTAAATAACAGAAAAACGTTCAGTCCTCGTTAGGAATGATGATGAATAACTTCTCCCACAACTTAGACACTTCTCAAGATGCAAACCAAGAGCAAGGGCAACTCTGGCAATATGTCCAGTCCTTAGACCCGGAACTGATCGCACAGTTGTCTCAACCCTCTCCTGATGTTGCCCAAGCCATGGAACGGAATATTATTGGACTATTAGGAGGTTTGCCCCCTGAACAGTTTGGTGTGACAATCTCTACCAGTAGGGAACATTTAGGACGGTTACTCGCTTCCGCGATGATGAGTGGTTACTTCCTGCATAGTGCGGAACAACGGATGCAGTTTGAAAAACACTTAGCTGGAGTGGACAGCGAAGATGATGATGAGTTGTAAGGTCTGGTTCTCTCTAGATGCAAAAACGATGAGTCTCCCAACAGAATATCTCTCGTTTTCTGCGGTTATGTTAAATAATGTAAACAGTGAGTGTCCCACTTCCCCCTAAGTTATGGGGGGTTGTGGGGTTTGGCTTACCTGTTGCGTTGAGAAGATAGGATTAAACAATCATGGTATTATTTGGATTTGGTAAAAAAGCGTCGATGCCGAAACCGGAGGAGGCGTTACCGGGGCGATCGCAATCTATGCCTGTCCCTGATAAACATTATGTCAATGGCAACCCGCTCAAACCTCCTTTTCCCGACGGAATGGAGCAAGCGATGTTCGGGTTGGGGTGCTTCTGGGGTGCAGAACGCAAGTTTTGGCAGTTAGAGGGGGTTTATACTACTGCGGTGGGATATGCGGCAGGTTATACCCCAAACCCGACTTATCAAGAGGTTTGTACGGGAATGACGGGTCATAATGAAGTGGTGTTTGTGGTTTATGATCCCCAAAAAATTAGTTATGCCGAGTTATTAAAAACGTTTTGGGAAAGTCATGATCCGACTCAAGGAATGCGTCAAGGGAATGATACGGGGACGCAGTACCGTTCTGGGGTTTATGTCTATTCGGAAGAACAACGCCAGCTAGCAGAAGCATCACGAGATGCTTACCAAGAGGCATTAAAGGCCAAAGGTAAGGGTGAAATTACCACGGAAATTATTGATGCACCGGAATTCTATTATGCAGAGGACTATCACCAACAGTATCTAGCGAAAAACCCAAATGGGTATTGCGGACTAGGTGGGACTGCTGTGGCGTTTCCGAAAGAAAAACTGGCTGCATTACAAAGGAATTAAAATGATGGCTTTGGGTGCAATAATGGTTTAACCGCTCGTTGAAAGCTAGACATTGATTGACATTGTTCAATTTTTGTTGATTTAGAAAGGGACGAGCGTGCAGACTCAGCCATAAATCCTGTAAAAAGGTAGGCTACCTTCGCCAGGGTCATCCTTTTTTAACCCTATCAACGGGTTTAGGCTATGAACCTTGGGCTTTAACCCAAGGTTCACCTAATTACTGATTACGGTTTATCACCTCGCACCTGCCAAAGCCGTGCGGTATGATCTGAGGAAGTCGTGACAATTAATTGGCCATCAGGGCTAAATTTGGCCCGTATCACTCCCCCTTGATGGCCAGTCAGCATTGTTAAAAGTTGTCCCTCGGTGTTCGAGAGTCCAGCAGTTTGATTCGCCGAAGCCGTTACAATATAATCTCCCCCAGGACTAAACTCAGCATACCAAATGGCTGCCTCATGGTCTGCGATCGTTGCCAAAATTTCCCCTTGGGGAGTCCAAAGACGGGCCGTTTTATCCGAAGATGCCGTCAGAAATTTAGACCCATCGGGACTAAATACCGCCACCCAAACCGGAGCATCATGAGCCACCGTCACCAACAGTTTACCTTGTCTGTCCCAAACTCGTGCCGTATCATCACGGGAAGACGTAATAATCTTACGGCCATCTGGACTAAATTTAGCCCCCAAAACCCGTGCCTCATGGCCAGCTAAAATAGCCAGAGTTTCTCCCTGCATATCCCAAAGACGGGCCGTTTCATCCGAAGATGCCGTAAGAATCTTAGACCCATCAGGACTAAATTCTACACTATTCACCGCCCCCTGATGCCCTGCAAACGTCGTTAACAGTTCCCCTTGCCGCGTCCACAACCGTGCGGTATGGTCATAGGATGCGGTGAGAATTTTAGACCCATCGGGACTAAAAACCGCCCCTTTCACCCCAAACTCATGGTCTTGTAGCGTTGTTAAAAGTTGTCCTTGTCGCGTCCAAACCTTTGCCGTCTGGTCTGCCGATGTAGTCACACTATACTCCCCATCGGGACTAAACGCCACCCCCCACACCGTCGCCCCATGCTCTAAAATAGCCACTAAATTCCCCGCTTTATCCCAGAGTTTCGCCGTATTATCGCTAGAGGTGGTGATCAACTGTTCTCCATCGGGACTAAAAGCCACATTATGCACCAATCCCCCATGCTCCAAGATTGTAAAGGATTTAATATATTTATCAAGGGGAGTTAGAATCGGTCGTACTGATAGGGGAGTAGGGAAAGCAACCCTAACTGGAAAATAGCTCCAGAGAGCAAGAGACGCACAAGCAACCCCCAAAAAAACTTTTCGCAACGATAACATTTTCCCCCTTAAATTATGATCTTCGAGTTTATCCTGTCCCCCGTCTCACGAATTACCAGTAAACGAGACTTTTGATGCTGCTATCACTAAAACCACCCAACCCATGATCAACGCAACCCCACCCAATGGGGTAATTGCTCCAAGCCACTTAATTCCGGTTAAACTGAGAGCATATAAACTCCCCGAAAAGATCACAACCCCTACAATAAATAAAATCCCCGTAGCATTTAATAATCCTTGGCCGGTTGTCGCACGAGTTAACAGTAGGGAGACTAACAACAACGCCAAAGCGTGATACATTTGGTATTTTATCCCCGTTTCAAAAATGTCTAATGCCCTTTCTGATAACTGCGCTTTCAGTGCATGAGACGCAAACGCACCTCCAGCCACCGCTAAACCGCCAAAAATTGCCGCAATAGCCATTAAAATTTGACTCATAATCCAGTCCCTAATCATCTCACGTTTGAGTTTAACTTGTTGTGACTCCTTTTTCTCCTTTGATCGAGAGTTTAATGATACACCATTGTGTTCTGTTTGACTGTGTTATGCTGCACAATAGGCAGACTATCAGCCCAGCAAACAACACGAAACACCGCCCAACTATTAGAAAACCATGAGTCAAACCCTCTCTAAACTCATCTCAGACCAATGGATCAAAACCCCTTGGAAAGACTATCTCAAGATTACCGAAACCCCTAATTTTGAGCAAGCCAAATTTTATTATTATCAAGGACAATTTAGAGTAGAAATGTCACCTCTAGGGAATCGTCATGCGAGGGACTATTCTATTATTAATACCGCTATTAATCTCTATGCAATCTTGACAAATTGAGACGCACTCGTGAAACCCCCCATAATGAAGTCGGCACTTGGTTATTAGAACAATGGCAAAATGAATAGATAACCCCTAGTTTAACGTGCCATGACCGATTTTTCCCCCCAAGACCGAGACATGATGCAACGCTGCATTACCCTTGCACAACAAGCCGCCGGACGCACAGCCCCCAATCCTCTGGTAGGTTGTGTTATTGTGCAGGAGGGGCAGATTGTGGGCCAAGGGTATCACCCCCAAGCCGGACAACCTCACGCGGAAGTCTTCGCTCTACGAGAGGCAGGAGAGGCCGCACGGGGGGCGACGGTGTATGTTAGTCTTGAACCCTGCAACCATTACGGACGCACGCCACCCTGTACCGAAGCTCTGATTAAAGCGGGGGTGAGTCGTGTTAAGGTGGGTATGGTTGACCCAGACCCGCGAGTGGCTGGGGGAGGGATCAAACGGTTACAAGAGGCGGGAATTGCGGTGACGGTGGGGATAGAAGAAGCGGCCTGTCGTCGGTTAAATGAGGCTTTTATTCACCGTATTCTCTATAAACAGCCTTTCGGGATTCTTAAATATGCGATGACGTTGGATGGGAAAATTGCGGCGACGAGTGGCCATAGTGCTTGGGTGACGGGGGAAACGGCGAGACATTGGGTCCATCAACAACGGGCTGCGTCTGATGCGGTTATTGTGGGGGGGAATACGGTACGCAAGGATAATCCCCGATTAACGACTCATGGTATCACGGAGCATAACCCGTTACGGGTGGTGATGAGTCGTCAGTTGAATTTGCCGGAAATGGCGAATCTTTGGGAGACGGAGGTGGCACGGACGGTGGTGTTTACGGAAATGGGGGCAAATCCGGCGTTTCAAGGGCATTTGGAGGCAAAAGGGGTTGAGGTGGTGACAATGGCGGATTTAAGCCCCCAGGGGGTGATGGAGAGCCTTTTTCAACGGGGGTGCAGCCAGGTGTTTTGGGAATGTGGGGGGAGGTTGGCGGCAAAGGCGATTCAAGGGGGGGCGGTACAGAAGGTTTGTGCGTTTGTTGCCCCTAAGTTAATTGGGGGGGTGTTTGCACCGTCTCCGATGGGGGATTTGGGGTTGGAGAAGATGACGGAGGCGTTACGGTTGGAGGGGGTGACGGTGGAGTTTTTTGATTCTGATCTGTTAATTACGGGGTATTTGGGGGGGTAAGGAAAACCACAAAGACACAAAGGACACGAAGGGGGAATCTGGAGGGGTCAATTGGTTGATTTTTTCTGTCTGGAATTGACGTTGTATGACCAGAAGGTTATACAGGAGTTAGTTCTTGTTATCTGGTGTTATGTCTCCTGTGATTGCTTCTGACGGACAAGGAAGTGAGCCGTTACCGCCGAAAATTTATGGGGAAGCGATCGCGCGTTCCTGTAGCGGGGTGTCTTTACTCTCGACAGGGGAATTGGTGACGCAGGAGAATGTAGCCCAGTTTGAGAGTGATGCTACAACCCTCGAAAAAGCGAGAGAACGGCTTGAGGCGAAGGGGTTTGAGGTGTTATCCGTTGGCCCTTTTTCTCTGAGTCTCGCTGGGTCTCCAGAGGTCTATCAGCAAGGGTTTAAGACGAAACTGGTTCACCTGGAACGTCCGGTGATTAAAGAAATTGCCACCCCGTCCACTGCTTTATTTATTGATGCGGTCGAAACGAAGCAATTTGGCAAAATTAACACTTTTGAGACGGAGTTTGAGGAGGTTTTAGAGGGGGTGGCGATTAATGAACCGATTTATTATTTCCAACGGGGGATTCCTTCCGCTTTCCCTCCTCCGGTTGAGGCGAAATATCTACAGCTTCCTGATGATCTTGTCACTGGATTAAATGCCGCTTCTGTTCATCAGCAGGGAATTCGCGGCCAGGGGATACGGGTGGTGATGGTGGATACGGGATGGTACAGACATCCCTATTTTGAACAGCAAAATTATCGGGGGCAGGTGGTTTTGGCTCCTGGTTCGGAGCATGGGGAGGAAGATTTACACGGCCATGGTACAGGAGAATCGGCGAATTTATTGGCGATCGCGCCAGAGATACAGTTTACGATGGTGAAAGCGGATGTTGCAATAGAGGGAAAGTCCCGTAATGTGAACTCTATTGCGGCGTTGAAAACGGCAATTTCGCTCAATCCTGATCTTATTTCTTGTAGTTGGGGGTCTGATCTCCGTCATGACCAGCTTTCGGCTTACGATCGCATTTTAGGGGCAACGGTGGCAGATGCGGTGCGTCGGGGCATTATCATGGTTTGTGCTGCGGGCAATGGTCACTGGGGGTTTCCGGCACAACATCGGGATACTATTGCGGTTGGGGGGGTGTATCGCTATCAGTCGGGGGAGAAACAAGGCCAGTTAGAGGCCAGTGACTACGCGAGTGGGTTTGTCAGTGCGGTGTATCCCCAGCGACAAGTGCCGGATGTCTGCGGGTTGGTGGGAAAACAGCCGACTGGGGCTTATCTTATGTTACCGGTTGCACCGGGGAGTAATAGCGATCGCAATCATGCCAATTTGGGGGATCAAACTCGTCCCAATGACGGCTGGGCGGCGTTTAGCGGCACATCGGCGGCAGCACCGCAGGTGGCGGGCCTCTGTGGGTTAATGAAGCAAGTCAACCCTAGTTTATCTCCGGTGGAGGTGCGGGAGATTTTGCGACAGACGGCACGAGATGTGCAGTTTGGGCATTGTAACCCGGCCGCTAGTTCGGCTCAAGCGCGATGGGGGGTGGATGTTGCCACGGGGTTTGGTTTGGTGGATGTTCAACGCGCAATCGCATTTCTTCAGGGATCAGGGAAAATTCAACCGTTGCAAACCCTTAAATTTAAGAGGACTAAAACCATGTCTGACTATCCAAAACTTCGGGAAAATTTAGAGGAAATCCAATGGGAAATTGATAAACTTCTTCAAACTAAATTTAAAGATGTTATTGAAAATGTAGAATTAACGATTAGTGAGGGAAATTTTAGTCAACGTTCTCCCATTACCCGGATGACCTATTCCTTGAGAGAGTCACTGGATGATGTATTAACTAAAAATCTAGAAATTACCAGCGATCACATTGCTGCGGCTCAAGCTTTGATTAAATTAGGACGTTATCAATCTACTTCTCTTGAAGTGCTGACAAGAGCTATAACCCATTCTAATGTCAAAAAAGAAGCAATAGAAGCTTTGGCTAATAGTGGGGCTGAAATTTCGAGTTTTGATGCACTAAGCAAGGCAGATACTGTTACTGATTTTGCTAATTATAATCAATCATTGCTTTTTAGTCCAGAATTTTGTGGTCCAAAAGGCAAATGCTATAAAAGAGGAGATAATAAATATAATTTTCATCCTACTAACAATGGAGACATTATCCCTAACCTCACTAAAGACGAATGTGAGAAAAAGGCGGGTACCACAATTCAATGTTCTGATTAAATATCCTGAGCCTTGGGTTAAAACCCAAGGCTCAAAGCGGAAACCCGTTAAAACGGGTTGAGGTATCCAAATTTCTGAATTTTACAAGTCATATCTAATCCGAAATATTGTAATTTTTTAGGAGCATAATGTTTGCACCCCGTCAGTTATAGAGAAAGATTATCCGCTATTTATCTTGATTAACCGGATGCAATATAAGTATAATTGATTGGTCATCCTACAATGATTTATGCTTTAATTTATCACAATCTTTATCCCCAAAATTATTAGGTAGTTTCCCTAAAATTTCTGGTAAAATAGTATTACAGAGAATGGCTTGTTGAAGTTGATCTTCTTGAAGTCCAACTGTATTTTCTAAATTGACATCTTGTAAAATAGCATTATTTAAAATTGCTCCATGTAACTTTGCGTTGTCTAGGTATGCCTCCTTCAAAACAGCACCTTCTAAATCAGCGTCTCGAAAGTCAGCATTGCCAAGAATTGCTTTGTAGAACTGAGCATTTATTAATTCTGCATTTCTAAAATCAGCCGAATAAAGAATAGACTTATTAAAATTTGCACGAGATAACTTAGCATTTTTAAATACCGATTCCTCAAGTTCAGAATCCGAAAGATTAATGCCACTCATATTTTTTCCACACAAATATAAACCATCAAAATTCTTTTTGTATCCCGTGCGGTGCATATAAGATAATAAAGTTTTTAAGATCGGGGTTGGACTACAATTTTCTCTAGCTAGAAGAATTTGAGTTGCTGTAATAATGAGAAAATGAATACTAACGATTGTTAGAAGGGTAGGAAAAATGCCGATTAAAGCTATTTGTGTATAAAGATTTTGTTTGCGTTTTCGTTGGCTTTTTTCCACAAAATCCACTGCTAACTCCGATAACGCAGTTTCCCCGTTACATTGCTTGAAAAACTCCCTCGCATCCCGTAACGGACGACCTTGTAATAAATACCCTTTCGACTTACCAACCGCCTCCCAGTCTTGAGCAGAGCGTTCAATTTTGCGCTTTTGACGTAACGCGGCCCGACAGTCTTCAATCCACTCTTGCAACTGCTCCCAATTGCGAATTAACGCTTCGTGCGCGACTTCTACGGTTTCTCTTTGATCCTGATCTGCGGCTACCGCTAAAAAGCGCACTCCAGGAGCAGCAAATTTGTGAATAATGGCCTCTACTCGCTGATGCTCCTCTGGGGTGCTGATTAATTCCGATACTGCAACCCGACGACGAGTATCTTCTGTCCCTTCTCCGAGTTGCACTAACCCGAGAAAAATGCGCCGCGCTAAAATGCGATCGCGCTCCTCCAATGTTTCATACAATCGTCTCGCTTCCCCCGCTAATGCACCCCCTACACCGCCAATTTGCTCTAAGGTTTCGTGAGCTTCAACTCCCGCTTCTAACCCCTCCCAAATGCGGGTTAAGGCAAACTGTAACAGGGGGAGGGCGTTTTCTTGGCCTTCCATTTCCAACAATAATCGATCAATCACGGCCTCCGGTAACGGGTGGCCGGCCAACTCTGCTGGTTTTGCGATCGCGCGTCGCAATTCCTCCGGTAACAACGGACTCACCAAATATCCCTGCTCCGAAAACAACCGATAGAATTGCGGATGGCGTTGTAATTCCCGTAAAAAGTCACTGCGAAACGTCACCACTACCCCAACCTGTTTGCTGCCATCGCAAGCAGCATGGAGCAAATTCCCCAAAAACGCCTCTCGCTCCTGCTCCGACGCACACAACGTATAAATTTCCTCAAACTGATCCACCAATACCAATAACGGTGACTGGTGAATATTCGGTAACAAGGCCGCAATTTTCCGTAACCCCGTAAAACGCTCTTGTAACCCTTCCCCCTCCCCTTCTTGTTGCAATACCTGCAAAAACTCCTCACTTTTGGCCACAGGGATGGGATCATCCGTCGCTATCCTGGCTAAAACCGCCGCCAACGCTTCCAAAGGATGGGCCCCTGGCACAAGTACCGCAATGGGAGCAGATTCCCACACCGGAAGCGGTTGACGGACCAGTTGGGGAATTAACCCCCCACGCACTAGGGACGATTTCCCAGACCCAGATGGCCCATATACTGGGAGAAACCGGGGTTGGTTGTCCTGTTGGTAGCGATCGCGCAATTGCTCCCATAATGCTTGCACTTGGCTTTCCCGTCCAAAAAAGCGATCGCAATCTTCCTCCTGAAACGCCAATAACCCTTTATAGGGATTTGCTCCTAGTTTCGTCTCCGGTTGGGGGGGTGTAGGGAGATGCTGCTCCAGTTGGGATTGATAAATCACCACCTGATGGTTTTCCCCAGAAATGAGCAAACTCCCCTGCTCCATCTGTCGGACATTGATCGCTGTACTATTGACCATGTTCGCGATCGCTTGACTGTCCTTGAGTTGTTCAATCTCTTGCTGCATTAATTCCTCCACTGACATCTCCTCCAACATTGATCGCTGTACTGTCTTTCATGTTGGCCACTGCTTGTCCTTTCGTCACTGTGCCAACCTGTTGTTTAATGGAGGTATCGGCTTGATTGTCTTCCGTTTCTTGGAGAATTTCCGCGATCGCTGCTTTCAGGTGGGGATCATTCTCTAAAATTTCCGTTAATTTTTGTTGAAAGGGAGCTTTCCAAGTGGGATCATCGGGATTTTTCGCCAATTCCTCTGCGGCCACTTTTGCCCCTGCTTCGGCCTCAATTTTCGGGTGCAATTTGGCCCAAATGGCCTGTGCTTGCTGCCACGTATCTTTCCCCATTTGACCCGCAGCACTACTCACGGCGGATTCCCCAGCTTTTTTGAGGAGGACGGGCAACCAAGGAATTAAAAAACTCGAAATCGTCACAATATCCATGACTAGAGCATTTTTGCTATCACCATATCCTTATTTTAGTTTTCCAAACGGGACAAGTCTCGCCTTTCGCTGATTGTGTTACAAAATGGAACATTAGCCCAATAGTGCCAATTTAAAATTTTCGCTCTATGAACACTGTGCTGTTTTCGATGGGGTTATTGTGGGTTTGATCGGGCTATGTTACTGATTAGGATGATTGCGAGACCGTCGTTTCTTTAAAAAATGTTTGGTGTATCTCCAACAGAGAAAGGCAATTAAAGAACTCCCAAAAACGGCGATTAGAAAGGGATGGGGGAGGGGAATGGGGGGGTCGATTTTCTCGTTATTTGGCCAAACCCAAGTTTCTGTAATGACTCCGGAACTAGAGGCTACAATAGCCCCTGATGCTACCCCAACTCCAATGGCTTGTATGTTGTCTTGGAGGTCTTTTTCTGCGTCTTCTTGGCGTTTTTGTTCCTGTTTTTCGTAGTTTTGCCACTGGCGATCGCGTTCTGCTTGGTCGATTTCCACTAATCCCCGTAGGGAGGCGATCGCTTTGTCTAATAAACTCGATCCCTGTTTAAAATAGTTCAAGTCTGCATGAATCTGATCTTGAAATGCGATCGCCTCTTTATCCGCAAAAACCCGAAACGCTTCTACGGGGGCTTGGGCGAGTTGTTCAATATGATTTAAGGTCGCTTGATAGTTTTTGCTATTAATGGCAATAGTATTGCGAGCATATTCTAGATTTCGCAGTTGTTGGGAGTAAGCAAGAGACGTTTTCAGGAGCGTTTTTAACGTCCGTTTCAGGTGGCTTAAATCTTCATCAGATAAAGACTCTTTTCCCCCTTGAATATAATGGACATCAAACCGCGTTAAATGTTTTTCATTTTCATTGACAATTTTGTCGGCTTTCTGATAAAAAATCCGGCTATCTTGAAAGGTGTTTTTAATTTTATGATAATATAAAAATAATTCGGGCAATTGCCAATAACAGCGACTTAAAATTTCGGTTGAACTACCATCAAAAAAGAACCAGATTAATAAATGTCCATAGGGGTTTTCTGTTAAACGGTCTTCCGGGTTGCCATATTCGTAGAGATAGCCCCCAAAAAGATGATAAACTCGATAGAGACGAGGAAATTGAGCAATTTTTTCTGGATGGTGGAGGCCAAAGAAATTTAACCAACAGTCTTGGGCTAATTTATCTAAGTTGCGGAGATTTTGGGGTGGAGTTTGGTTTAAATAAGTGGTTAGTAATAGAGTTTGTCCTAAATAACCCGAAGTGGTTTGAGCATGGGGTTGAAAGCAGTTATGCGGGTTCAGTTTTTGTAAGTCAGCAAGGGTATATTGATCTTGTCCAAATTCTTCAGGATAAGCAATTCTTAAATTGAAAGCGTAAGTATCATGAATGACTTTGGGATGAACAAAACCCTTGAAGTTTTGATCTGAAAATTTAAAGTTTTTTTGCCGTTTACGTTGACTTGATTTTGGCGAAAATAATAAATTAAGATGTCCTGATTTTTCGGGCTGTTTTAATTCAAGTTTTGAGTTTCGCAAAAATCTCTGAAAATCTATCCCAAACGCCTTAAAAACCCGATTATATTCCTGTTCAATCCAGTTTATTTTAACCTCTTTTTGGTTTTTGGAGCTACGAGGTGAAGTATCATCATTTTCTAGATAAATTACTAATCCTTGATACAGTTGGTACGAGAAACAATAGAGACTAGGTGCATAAATTGGGGGTTGAGAAGGTGAAGTATCATCATTTTCTAGATAAATTACTAATCCTTGATACAGTTGGTACGAGAAACAATAGAGACTAGGTGCATAAATTGGGGGTTGAGAATAGGTCATTATTGTTGGGGTTGGTCGTTATTTTGTTCTGTCTTGTCATCTGGGGGTGAGCTTAGAGCAGTAATGATAATATTTTTATTGACTGTAATGTTCGGGGTTTCTCCTTCTAGGGGGTCTTCTGCTTCCTCATCCTCTCCAATTTCTAATCTTAATATATCTTGGTTACTGTCTATTGTTATCCCCCTTTCTTGACACCATTGTTTGATCACTGTTGCTAACTTGGGTGGTTGATCGTCTATTTCCCTTAACTTTGCTTCTAACTGAGCTAAATTTTGCCAGAATTGGGGGTCAGTGTTCGGGTTTTGTTTTGCTGCTTCCACGAAAGCAAGAAACTTGCTTAAAAAACGCTGCGATCGCTGTTGATCAATTCGATTATTACTCATTAAAATAACCTCCTACAATAAACTTGATTTACTCTTTACAAACAATTATAAAATATTATCAATATTATTATAACCCTACTTAAAAATAAATTTTAATCCGTTTTAACGGATTTTGGCTTTGAGCCTTGGGTTTAAACCCAAGGCTCTTAGAATCTTTAACTCTGTTTTACGATTCTGATTGGGGACTGAGGGAGGGGAGTGACTCTTGCCATTCGGGGAAAAAATCAGGAGTTTTCGTTCGTTGTAAACCAAAATTATCGCGCCAATATTTTAAAGTAATATGTTCAGAAATTGCCCGTGTTTGTACCCTTTTTAACCTCATTCCTTGGCTCACCTAGCCTATAACCCAATGGCCGCAAAAGCTGACCAATACCGCTTATCTGCAAACGGTTCTTTCTCCTCAAAATCGTACAGAATAAACTCACATTCATCTAAATCATCTTCTGATAACTTTAAATCATCCCTTAACCACTCTAAAAACCCCTGCTTAGAAACCTGTCGCATCCAAATTTGGGCAGCGCGTAAGGCTTTGGCCACCGTGGTTTCTGGGTTTTTTGGGTTAAATTCTTGATAAAATCGGATAGCTAAAAAGGCCGTGGCAAAATCATCGACACACCAGAAACTACTCACCACCGACGGACTCCCTGCATACAAGAAACCACTGGCTAACCCCACATATTCATCGGTGAGTTGACTGTCCAGGAGGCCCGTTTCGCAAGCGGAGAGGAGGACGAGACGACAGGCCGGTAAGTCTAAATTAGCGTAAATTTCCCGTAGGGTGAGTCCTTGCTGTTCCGTGTCGAAGCGACGGCCATCCCGGAGGGTGAGGGTGCGGGTGCGATCGGGGTTGGGGGGTGCATCCCCGGCGAGAATGAGGGCGGAGTTGAGGGGATTTGCGCTGTCAAAGCCGCCGTGACAGGAAAAATGAACAAAAAGACTCTGACGCAGTTGGGCGAGGGTTTCTGGGCTGTTGAAGGCGGTTTTATGGGCGTTTTCGTGTTTGAGGATGTAGCTGTTGGGGTCGAAGGTGGGGCCGATGGTCTCCACTTCCAGGTCGGTGTAGGGGAGGTCTTGGGTGGGGTTTTGGATGGCGAAGAATTGGGCGGCGGTGGTAGGGGGTTGGCGGTTTTGCAAGTAGGCGAGAATCTGGCAACTCGGCGCGTAGCGGACTCCCTCGGTGAAATGTTCCTGTAGGGGGAGTTGGGGAGGGGGGGAGTTTGATGGTGGTTGTTCCCCGTTTTCAGACTCACTGGTGACTGGTGACTGGTGACTGGTGACTGATAAAGCGTGGAGGGGGAATAGGTGCAAATAGAGATGGGGGATGAGGATGAGGTGGTTGCAGGTGTGGGGGATGTGGGTGAGGAGGGAGTCGAGGTGGAGGTGGTGGCTGAGGTTGTCCAGTCGGGGGGTGAGGGTTTTGTACCAACTGCGTTGGCGGTAGTCGGAGAAGTAGGTTTCGTTGAATTGGTCGAGGGTTTGGCGGTCTTCGGGGGGGTAGTGGTGGTAGTGAATGTGGGGGCGGTTGTTTTGTAGGGTGACGATGAAGGCATAGGCCCCCGCTTCCGGGTTGTGGGGGAGATACCACTCGATGAGGGCGGTTTGGGGGGTGAGGAGGGGTTGGAAGTCGGGGAGTTCGGGGCGGACTTCTCGCAACTTGTTGAAGTCGGGGTCGTTAATTTCGGTGATCAGGTCTTCTCGTTGTTGGAGGAGGGTTTTTAGGGGGGATTGGGAGATGGGGGGACTGACTTCGGCTTCGCTCAGTCTAACATCGGCTTCGCTCAGTCTAACAGGGGAACGGTTTTCTGGGTTGGGGTTGTCTGGGGAGTTGGGGGGGGTGGGGTCTTCTGGGTCTAAGGACTGCTGGAGGGCGGCGATTTCTCGGTTGAGTTGGCGGAGGCGTTGTTTTTGGTCTGGGGTGGCGGTTTTGGGGATGCGGTTGGCTTGGGTGAGGAGTTCGATGAGGGTGCGGGACTTGCTGCGTTCGACGGTGAGGAGGGCTTGGTCGTAGCGTTCGAGGTGTAGGCAGGTTTCTACCATTTTACTGTAGATGGGGAGGGCATCTTCGATGAGTTGTCGTTTGGTTCGGGGGGAGGTGGCCCAAGTGCGGCTTTGTTCGACGGCTCGGATGGCGTTGTTGTAGCCTGTGTAGGCGGTTTCCCAGTCTTGGAGGGTGTAGGCGAGGTTGCCGAGGTTGCGTCCGGTTTGGAGGCAGTATAGGGGGAAGGAGGAGGGGGTGAAAATTTCTAGAGCGAGTTGATAGGCTTGGATGGCTTTGTCGTTTTGTTGGAGAGCTTCGTAGGCTTCACCTAAATTATTTTGGGTCATTGCCCAGTCTTCGGGTAGGGCAGCACGGGCATACATTGGTAAAGCCTTGTGGAAACAAGCGATCGCCGTTTCCAGATTCTCCCCTCGCTCCCCTCTGATGCGGGCCCAATAGGCAACCCCCAGATTCATTTGGGTCCTTGCCCAGTCTTCGGGAAAGGCAGCACGGGTATAAATTTGTAAAGCCTTGTGGTAAGAAGCGATCGCGGATTCCAGATTCTCCCCTCGCTCCCCTCTGATGCGGTCAGAATAGGCAATCCCCAGACACACTTGGGTCATTGCCCAGTCTTGGGGAAAGGCAGCACGGGTACGGACTTGTAAAGCCTTGTGGTAACAAGCGATCGCCGTTTCCAGATTCTCCCCTCGCTCCCCTCTGATGCGGGCCCAATAGGCATTCCCCAGACCCATTTGGGTCCTTGCCCAGTCTT
>NZ_JAQMSD010000200.1 GCF_028330525.1 Spirulina sp. CS-785/01 | reverse complement strand
GCCATATTGTACACAGGAAAGACGGATACTGTTACGCATTCTAATCAGGATGCCCTATCGGGCAGTTATTCATGTAAGGGGAAGATTTCCTCCCCTTCGTGAAGGATAGGAGTCTCCATCTTCCCCTTACCAACCCAATTATACGATGAACAGCAGTAAGATCAGAGGTTGCGGTCTAGTTTTGATGTTCTGGTTAATCGAGACTTCGGTCTTTGCTCAACCGCCTCCTCCCTTATTCAAACAGGAAGGCTTTAAAAGGGAGGAGAACCAACCTTTTCAACCCCTCCATCGCCAACCCGTTCCCTCTCAACCCTTTCAACCGCAAACGCTGCCCCTGTTGCCCCAAGAGACCTTACAACAACCTGATATACCAGTATCTCCAGGGATTTCTGTTGTCACCCCTTCGGCCTATGGGGCCACATGGGGAGATGTGGGAGTGGGAATGGGGTTACAGGGGAGAACCCGATTTAGCGATCGCAGTGATGGAGTATTGGGGATTAAAGTGGGATTGGGCAATCCCAGGGAGATCCTCGGGGCAGAGATAGGGCTAACGTTAGTAGATTTAGACGCTCCCCTGAGTGGGGGGGGAGTGAATGTCAAAGTGCATCGCCAACTCTCGGAAACGTTGGCTTTGGCCTTTGGAGTGGCGGGAGTGACCAACTTTGGGGAGACAGATGGCGGTTCATCCATCTATGGGGTAGTCACAGGCCGTTTTTCCTTCTCAGACAACACCCGTCAAGCTCATCTGTCCCTTGGGGTTGGGGGAGGTCAATTTCGCTCGGAGTCGGAGGTGGTGGAAGGAGTGAATGGGGTGGGGGTTTTTGGGAGTGGGGCGATTCAACTGACCCCCCAGACTAGCGCGATCGCAGAATGGACCGGCCAAGATATAACCCTCGGATTCTCTGTTGTCCCCTTTCCCGATGTTCCCCTAGTCGTTGTTCCGGCACTGACGGACATTACAGGCACTGCGGGAGATGGAGTTCGGTTGATCTTCTCCACCAGCTACAGTCTTGAATTTTGACCATGAGACAAAACCAACGGTTATTACTGGCTTTTTTGCTCACCCTTTGGATTGCGGTAGTCGCACCAATGGGGATTCAGGCACAATCGGGGAATCAGTCCGATGTCACTGGGCCTAACCCCCTAGAAATTGTCCCTAGGGGCGAAAGTGATGGAACCCCAACCTCGGCAGTTGACAATACCAGCGTTCAAGTGGATCGCTCCACCTATGAAACCCAACTGCAACAAGCCTCCCTGAGTCAAGCGATTCAGTTACAAGAAGAATACCAAGCCCTACAGTTTTGTAATTATCTGAAACTGACCAGATGTGGTCAAGTCCCCACCCTAGAACAAGTCGTCCAACTGTTAAGTCAAATCGCCCGCACCACAGAGACTAAAGCAGCTTTGATCTATGTGTCCAGTCAAGGGACGCAATTAGAAACCCTCACAGTATTTCCAACCCAGGCCACCGCTTCAGGAAAAAGCCTAACTCCGGCTGCGATCGCAGCCGCAACCCAGCGCGTCTCGATGCCCAGATTATCCCGTGAGGAAGTGGTGCAGGTTGCTCGTCAGTGGCGACGCACAGTAACTCGCCAAGGACAAGGGCGTGATCAGCTTTTAGCTCCAGCCCAGCAACTGTACGACTGGATCATTGCCCCGATTGCCGAGGAATTAGCGAGGCGAGAGATTGATGTTTTAGTCTTTTCTTTGGATTCAGGGTTGCGTCTCCTCCCCCTAGCAGCGATGCACGACGGCCAACAGTTTTTAATTGAACAATACGCTGTGACGACTGTACCGAGTTTTGGTTTAGCGGATTTGCAGTATGCGGATATTAGACAGCAATCAATTTTGGCGATGGGAGCTTCTCAGTTTGCCAATGACAAGGATCTACCTGGAGTAGAATTAGAAATCCAGACGATCGCGCAACCTCCTTGGGATTCTACAGTATTCCTCAATGAGGCATTTACTGTCAATAACTTCTTGCAAGCGAGTCAACAGGATTCTTTTGGGATTATCCATTTAGCGACTCATGGGGTTTTTCAATCCGGTTCTCTAGACAATTCTTATCTTGAGTTTAGCGATCGCCGTGTCACCCTTTCCCAGTTTGGAGAGATGGCGACTCAACTGCAATGGACTACACAGGAGGGGCCTTTCGTAGAATTGTTGGTCTTGAGTGCTTGCCGAACCGCAGTCGGTAATGAGGAGGCCGAGTTAGGGTTTGCGGGACTGGCCGTAAAATTAGGCATCAAATCCGCTTTAGCCAGTTTATGGCGTGTGAGTGATGTGGGAACCGTTGCCTTGATGGCAGAATATTATCTACAACTGACTGACACTCCCATTAAAGCTGAAGCCCTCCGTCAGGCCCAACTCAAGATGCTGAGGGGAGAAGTCCGCATGACGGGAGAGACCATACAATTGTCCAATGGTGAACAGTTACCTTTACCGTCAGCCCTACAAAGTAGAGATGAGCAGTTTTTGGCTCATCCCTATTTTTGGGCATCTTTTGTTCTGATTGGCAATTGGAATTAGGCGTGGATCAGTGGCGGAGATAGGCTTCGATAAAGGGGTTTAAGTCTCCGTCCATGACATCATCAATGGCGGTGGTTTCTTGGTTGGTGCGTAAGTCTTTGACCATTTGATAGGGGTGAAAGACATAGTTACGAATTTGATTGCCCCAGGCCGCATCGACCATATCCCCGCGAATTTCTTCGATTTCTTGGGCCCGTTGTTCTTGGGCAATGACGAGGAGTTTGGCTTTTAAGAGAGCGATCGCTTTTTCTTTGTTTTGCAGTTGCGATCGCTCCTGAGTACAGCGTACTGCAATTCCGGTGGGACTATGCACCACACGCACCGCCGTTTCCACTTTATTCACATTTTGCCCTCCTTTCCCCCCAGAACGGGAGGTACTGATCTCTAAATCTTTTTCAGGGAGATCAATATTGAGGTCGGAGTCTTCCAATGCGGGCATGACTTCCACTCCCGCAAAGCTGGTTTGTCGCTTCCCATTGGCATTAAAGGGGGAAATACGGACTAAACGGTGTGTTCCCTTTTCTCCTTTCAAATACCCGTAGGCATACCGCCCGGAAATTTCCAGGGTGGCGGACTTGATCCCCGCTTCATCTCCTTCGGAGAGTTCGGCCAGATGGACTTTGTAGCCCTGGGTTTCTCCCCAACGGGTGTACATCCGTAACAGCATATCGGCCCAGTCTTGGGCATCGGTTCCCCCGGCCCCAGCGTTAATGGTTAAAACCGCCCCCTCTTGATCATAATCCCCCGATAGCAGTTGTTCGAGTTCCCAGCGATCTAGGGCTTGATGGAGGTGGTTAATATTCTGGGTGGCTTCTTGTTTGAGGGATTCATCTTCTTCGAGTTCTAGGAGTTCCGCGATCGCGCTAACATCGTCTAACGCCTTCTCCCACCGTCGATACTGTTCCAGATTCGCCTGTAAATCCGTCAAAGTCTTCAAAGTTTTCCGGGCCTGTTGAGGATCATCCCAGAAATCCGGTTGCGCGGCCAACTGTTCCAAATCGTAAATTTTTGCCTCTAATGCAGGCAAGTCAAAGATAGTCCTGGGTTTTACCCAGGCGATTCGACAAGGTTTCGGCTTCTTTTTTCAGTTCCGTAACTTCCATAAAAATTGTTGGGTGTGTTCCAATCCAATTACAACGCTTCTTCTATTGTTCCACAAATTGAGTCCGAGAGAGGGGGAATTGGGGCTAAACTGACCCCATTCCCCAGTCTTCCCCCACTCTCCCCTACACAATATCCACCTTGAGAATAATATCGTTGTAGTCCTGATCACCGCCCCCTGGCAAATCTTCAAACCCAAATAAATTATTCCCCAACAGTTGCACATGGTCGAACTGGTCAGGATTGGCACCCAAGAAGGCAAAATAGGCTTGCGGCCCAGCACCAGCGTTATTTTCGGGATTATCCTCTAGGAAGTCCTCTACAGAATCATTAGCAACGAGGAAGACTCCATAGAAGGATTCCCCGGTGAGGGTAGTTCGTTGGGCTGAGACTCGTTGGTTGGCCACAGTTAGATTAAAGTTTTCTACCCGATTTTCCAAGGCCGCTTGGGCATAACCTTCTTGGCCAGGGGTGATGCCATTCACCGTCCCTTCTGCATCATCAAGACGGTATAACCCTGCCACATTATTAAATCGCGCTTCTCGATAGAGCGTAAATTCCGCTTCCACTGTTCCCACAACGTTGCTTAAATCAAGAATTTCTTGGTTAATCCCTTGATTCTCTCCCACTCCCACGGGGACAGGATTGGCCGTTTGATTTAAATTGACAACAATATCATCAAAACTCCCGTCAGTCCCAGTTTCAAAGCCGAGGGAATAGTTATTATTGCCTAAAATTTGCACTTGTAAATCTTCGGGACTGAAAGTGGTGATCTCTCCCCCTTGATCTTGTAATTGTAGAGAAAAGCGATCGCCCGCTTGCAACTCATCAAAAATTGACTCCTGTAAACTCACCACAAACCCATCAGGACTAAAACTAGCAGGTAAAGTGGTGAACAGATTAAACGTGCTAATGACTTGATTATTCCCGTCCACCTCTACTAACTGGAGGGTTTCAAACTCACCTGTCTGAGACGCAGATAATTGAACATCTAGATTTGATCCCCCAACTCCCCCAAAAGTAAAAATATTATTACTCCCATTCACCTGTAACCCATCAGGAGAACCGGGTTCAATGGGAGGAGGTTCAGGAGTCGTAGGAGGTTCAGGAGTCGTAGGAGGTTCAGGAGTCGGATTGGTGGCAGTGGCCGTTACGGCAAAATCAAAGGGATCATTGGTAATATTCGGGTCATTGGTTTCTAAAGAAACCTGAGTTTGGAATGTCCCGGCAGTGGTAGGATTGAAGTCTAAATCGAAAGTAGTGCTTTGTCCTGCTGTTAAAGGACTTTGTAAACTACCATCAATCGAAAATTGAGAATTTCCAGTAGCCAACAGATTACTCAACGTTAGAGCATCTTGGCCTTGGTTGGTAATTCTGAACGTAGTGGATGTCACCCCACTCCCCACCAACACAGTCCCCAAGTTAACAGACCCCCCATCCGCAAGGGTTTGCACCGTTTGGCCACTCTCATCCAGTTGCACTAATTCCAATGTTGGGACAGTGAATAAAGCAGGAATATTAGTATTATCAACGGTATTATTGCCATTATTCGTAACCGTTGGCTTAGACCCGACTGAAGGGGTACTGTAGAATGCTCCCTCTGCATCTTGACCCCCTCCCCCTCCTATATTCCCTGTTACTGTCGAATTACCAATAGCTAACTCAGTGGCAGCATCATCCGTCTGGGGATCTCCCACCGCAATTCCTGCACCAAAAGATGAGGAATTCCCGGTAATATTTGTTCCATTTATCGTTAATTTAGCACCATCTCGATTCCGAATTCCCCCACCTGACCCATTGGTGGCAGTATTGTTGGTAATTTCCCCTCCGTTAATAGTTAAATTTGCTCCTTTACCCTCACTATCAGAGTTGCCATCATTTTCAATCCCTCCTCCACCATCACCAGTATCAATCCCTTCAGCTTCATTCCCAGTGACAATAGTATTATTGAGGGTTAATTCTGCTGTATAGCTACCATCTCCGACATTAGCAATACCTCCCCCATCATCGCGGGCGAAGTTTTCCCTAATTTCAGAGTCGTTAATTTTAACTGTTCCCCCAATATTGAGAAGTCCCCCCCCATCATCTCCTGATGATGAGACTTCATTGGCTCTACCCCCTTTGACAATTAAGTCATTTAGGGTTAATTTTGCATTAGGCTTGACGAGAAAGAGACGAAACTCGTTGGTTGCTCCTCCCCCTCGTTCAATGGTTGCTTTTGTCCCAGAAGTGGTACTCTGAATGGTGATGCCTGCGGGGTCTTCAATGATGGGAAGTCCGGTAAACCCCCAAAAGGGATGAGGATCAATGTCAGGATCGTTTGGATCAAAGTCGTCTGCTTCTAGAATACTGAAGGTTGTACCCGCCGCTAGATTAATCGTATCGGCTCCTGGGGTTGTATTGGCATTTCGGATGGCTTTTTTTAAGTCCGCCACATTCCCTGGAGTAAAGGTGGCTAAAACCCCTGAATAAGTCTTCTGTATCTCTGCAATGAAAGGAAAGGGAGCAGTAATATCCCCGGTGGTGAAGTCGAGTTGCCAATCCCCCGCCAGTTCAGGGTTTCCGGTGCGAGTCCTAGAGGCCGCTAGGGTTGCTCCGGTAATCTCACTTAATTGCTTGACAAATTGCTCCCCTTGTGAATTGCTAGCTACTTGACAACCGTAGAGTAAAATCTCTAACTTTGCGTTGGAAGAGGGTTGCCATTGGCGGAGGAGTGGAGTATAATGACTTAAATTCTCCAGACTCAGTGTAGTCTTTCCGAGCAAGAGTTGGCCGGGTTCGCCGTGAGTGAGTAAATGCAGGCTATTATATTTGGGTTTATCGGTTGGGGAATTCTCTTGATGCTCCTGTAAATAGTCGCTAATTTGCTGAATTCCATCTTCTTGGGGATGGAGGATCAATATCTCTGCGTTGGGAAGTTTGCTGTTGGCCAACAGTCCTGTTTCGGGAATGTTGGGGTCTATGATAATTAAGGGGTTTGATTTAGAATAGGACGGGGGTATCTCTTGGACAAGAAGATTCTGATCGGGGTTCATGGTAGTCCACTCCTCTATTTTTTCGCAATCGGTGTTAGCACATCCGGTTCATCGCTCATCCCTGTAATAATTTCTGTATTATCCTAAGCATACCCTGACTCTGGAGGGATGACATCGGCATTATTGGGGATTCTGTTGTTTATTGTTGGGAAATTTAGGGAGAATGACAACTTTTCTCTCAGTTTAATCTCTCAGTTTAAGGGGTTTCCCCTTGTAAACAATACTGTTTGAGGATAGTGATACAGTTGGTAATTGCCCCTAAATGCGTCATTTCGTAACCGTGAGTATTTTGAGTGGGAAACCCTAAACACGCACCCCGGGCCACATGGCCAAATTTCATGGCAATGGACGCATCACTCCCAAAGCCGCTAATGACTGCATATTGTACAGGAATACTGGCTTGACTAGCACTCTCTAATAGTTCCTGATTTAACCCCTCATCATAAATGCCGTAGGCATCTTGAGCAAGTAAAACTGGGGCCGGACTATCTTGAATGGGATATTCGACGGAGAGGGGACAAATTTCTAGAGCAATTAACGCATCTAAGGGTTGATTCTGCGTAAAGTATAAGGCCCCTACTGCACCGACTTCTTCTTTCGCAGAGGCCACCAAATAAATATCCTGGGGAGGAGACTTCACTTCCTCCGCCAAGGCCAGCAGAATGGCCACCGATGCCTTATTATCGAGGGTATAACTGGCAATGTGGTCTTTGAGACGAAAGGGGGTTTTGCGGTGTTTCCCCACCACCACGCGAGTCCCAGGACGGACTCCCACTTGTTGTAACTCCTCGACGGTGCATTTCGTTTCCACCCAAGCATCTTCCCATTGCAGGGGGAGTTTGTCTTGGGTGGCCTTTTGGGGAGACTCATGGGAGACGTGACGGGACCCAAAGGAGAGGATACCGGAGATGGTGCTGTAATCTCCTAAAATATCCACTACTCCTTCCCCATATACCCAAGGGAATGATCCCCCTAATTTACGGATAATTAAAGTCCCATCGGGTTTAACCCCTTTAACCATAGCCCCAATTTCGTCTTTATGGGCTGTAATGGCAATGGCCCCCTCTCGACTTTCCCCGGCAATTTTGACAATAATATTCCCGGCCTTGTCTTGCCAATATTCCACTCCCAATTCCTGTAACTCCTGCATTAACAGGTGATCCATTTCTCTCTCCACTCCACTGGGGGAATGTGCTAAGACTAACTGAGTGATTTTTTCAAAGAGGCGATCGCAATCCACAACCCACTCCCACAACGGTACAATATTTCTGAGCCTAAACCTATTGTAAATAAAGAAAGTGAGCTTATCCCCCAGCAGTCGTTTCCAATTCACCGACGATCTCAACATCTGTCGTATTTTCAATGACCCCCACCTACTTCGTGAGGTGGGGGAGTGGGGAGAGATAACCTTCCCGTAGCTGCGAATAGCTCTCCAGGGGTATTGCGGATTAACACTACTGGTCGTTTCTCTAGACCGGATTAGCTGTAAGGGGGCGG
>NZ_JAQMSD010000199.1 GCF_028330525.1 Spirulina sp. CS-785/01 | reverse complement strand
TGGTCTATGCGTAGCCTAAGAGGTTGTGAGTCTCAGCCGCATCGTTCGCGCAGCGTCTCCGCAGGAGAAGCGGTATCGACTCACCCGCTTTCCTCCCCCACCTGTTCCGAGGTGGGGGAGTCCCGCGGCTCTTTTGTTGAGTATTGCCGACTCGACTGACAAGACAAAAAACGTCTGATAGTGATGTAGGAGTCTTAACCCGTCTCTGAAGTATCCAACCCATCAGAAAAACCCGATCGCCCTTTGATTCTAGCAGTAGAGGTTAAGCCAGTTAACAATTTTTTTGATTTTGACTCGGGCAGTTTCTCGCCCATTTCTTGATGTGATTGTGTGATGAGCAAACCCTTCGAGCAACTTGGACTTACCTTCTTAATCTCCCTTTGGGCTGGATTGGGACTTGCAGAGTTAATCATCGGTGTTATGGTCTTTAATGAGTTAGGACTACCGGAGTTTTGTCTGCAAGCAGAGCATTGGTTCTTGATACTCTTATCTTTGACCATTGGGGGAAGTGGCCTGCTTGGGATGCTGGTGCAGAGGCGAAACCGTTGGCAACAGGAAAAATCTTGTCAAGGGGAGGACTTTGCCATAAAATCCGAACAAGCCTTACAAGAAAGTGAGGATCGGTTTCGGGCAATTTTTGAACAGGCCGCAGTGGGGATGGTGTTGATGACGTTAGAAGGTCATTTTTTCCGAGTGAACCAGACGGTTAGCCAAATTTTAGGGTATGACCGCCCAGAGTTATTGGCCTTGACCTTTAAGGAGCTTCTCCCGACCGAAGAAGAAGCTGATTATCAGCAAACCATTGAGCAGTTAAAGCAAGGACAACTGAGCCATTTGTCCCAAGAAACGCAAATTCTACATAAAGATCAGACTCTGATTTGGGTACAAATTACCTTAACTCTAGTGCGAGACCGTCAGACCCAAGAGCCGAAATATTTTTTAGGGGCCTTTGAGGAGATTCACCGCCGGAAACAAGTGGAAACGGCATTACAGGAAAGTGAGGAACGCTTTCGACAATTGGCGGATACGGTTCAGGATGTGTTTTGGCTCTATGAACCGGAACAGCAAAAATTGTTATATGTGAATCAAGCCTACGAACGGGTTTGGGGGCGGTCTTGTGACAGTGCGTATGAGTCGCCGTTGAGTTGGCTAGAGGCCATTCATCCGGATGATCGAAAGGCGGTTTTGCAGTCGTTAACCTTGCAATCGCAAGGGATTGATACGGAGAAAGAGTTTCGGATTATCCGTCCTGATGGGACGGTGAAGTGGCTTTGCGATCGCGCTTTTCCCATCGTCAACAACCAAGGGGAAGTCCATCGCGTGGCAGGTATCTCCACCGACATCACCGAACGGAAACAAACCGAACACGCTTTACAAGAAAAACAGCATTTCATCGAAAAAATTACCAACTCCACCCCCAATATTCTCTATATTTACGACCTCCTTGACCGATGCAGCGTTTACGCCAACCAAAAAATTAGCAGTGTACTGGGATATGATGCCAACATTCCCCTCAATCAACAATTTCTAAAGCAAGTCATGCACCCGGACGACTTGGCCTGCCTCTCCAGTTATTATCAACAATTACAGGCCGCCCAAGATGGGGATATTTTTGAAATTGAATATCGCCTCAAAGATATCCAGGGTGAATGGCATTGGTTTGTTAGTCGAGATACGGTGTTTGCCCGCACTGCCGACGGGAAACCCCAACAAATCCTCGGTACGGCCAGCGATATCACCGATCGCAAAGTCGTAGAATCCGCCCTCCTCCAGGCCAATCTCCAGTTACACGAAAAGGTGAATGAACTAGAAACGCGGAACGCAGAAATGCAGCTTCTAGAGGAAATGAATGAGTTTTTACAAGTCTGTTCCTCGGTGAAAGGGGCCTGTGAGGGAATTGTGGACTATCTCCATCCCATGTTTCCCAACTGTACTGGGAGTTTATATTTACTGGAGCGAGAAAGCCAACATCCCGAATTAGTCGCCCATTGGGGCCAAAACATGGCCTCAGACTCCACTTCTCCCCTCCCCATGAATGTAGAACAACTGGAGGACTGCTATGCTGCAACCACCTCCCCCCCCTCTCAAAACTATCTCTGTTTACCTATGGTGGCCTTAGGGGATACTCTGGGCTATTTGTATATTCAAGAAAACCGTTTTGGGGAGTTAACTGAAGCGAAACGTCGCTTTGCCCGGACGGTGACGGAACATTTGGCGTTAGCGTTAGCCAATTTGGAGTTACGGGAAAACCTCCGCAGTCAAAGTGTTCGTGATCCCTTGACGGGGTTATATAATCGTCGCTACATGGAAGAATCCTTAGAACAAGAAATCCGACGGGCTAAACGGGGAGATCATACAGTGGGGGTGATTTTATTGGATGTGGATCGGTTTAAACAGTTTAATGATACTTTTGGTCATAATGCGGGCGATCGCGTGTTACGGGTCTTGAGTCACTTCCTCAAACGTAACATTCGTGGGTCCGATGTGGCCTGTCGGTATGGAGGGGAGGAACTGTTATTAATCTTACCCGAAGCAACTGTAGCAGACAGTCACCAACGGGCCGAACAAATTCGCCAACGGGTGGAACGATTACAATTTAAGCATCATGGCCAACGGTTAGGATCAGTGACTATTTCTCTCGGAATTGCTATTTTTCCCGACCATGGCACAACAGGAGAAGCGGTTGTCCAATCTGCTGATAAAGCTCTTTATTTAGCTAAAAATAATGGGCGCAATTGTACGATGGTTTATGGCGTTTAATTAACAATAAACAATAATGGTATTAAGAAACCGGGTTTCTATCTAAAGTTATAAGATAACCTCACAATTCTAACAGAAACCCGGTTTCTCCCCCCAACCAAGAACTAACAACACCCCTAACTAAATGTCAACTGAAATTGTTTGACAACCTTCGCTAAATCATTATCTAATTTACGCCATACTTGCTTGGTCGGCAATATGATCTGGGACTTTGCCATAAAATGCCTCTGCCATGCCTCCTGCAATACAGGCAATTGTATCACTATCTCCCCCCAAAGAAATGGCATTACGAATGGTGTCTTCAAAGTCCACGGACTCTAAAAAAGAAATAATGGCCTGGGGGACGGACCCTTGACAAGAGAGATCAAAGCTGTATTGGGGGCGAATTTCGTCTAGGGTTTGTTGTAAGTTGTAGTGAAAGGTGGTTTCAATATAGTCCCGAATTTCTGGTTTTGCTTTCCCTTGTCGGCAGAAAAATATAGCTGCTGCTGTTGCTTGGGCCCCTTTTATCCCTTCGCGGTGGTTGTGGGTGACTTCGGCACTTCGTTTCGCTTCTGCGAGGACTTCTGCTAAGGTGTCAAACCCGTAGGCCACAGGACTCACGCGCATAGCACTGCCATTCCCCCAACTATTATACGGTTTAGGGTGATTTGATGCTGCCCATCGGGAAAAGTTGCCCCCATATCCCCGTTTGGGATAGCGTCGGGTATAGTTTTGCAATGTCTCGGTATAATTCCCTTGGGTTAACAGGGTATCCGCGACTGCTACCGTTAAAACGGTATCATCGGTAAAGGTACTCTGAGGGGCAAAAAGAGGCTGAAAGTGCTTGTTTTTCGTCCCATTCGCCTCATACACTGAGCCTATAATATCACCTGCGATCGCGCCTAACATATATTTTGTTATTAGTTGTTGTTTATTAGTTGTTGTTTATTAGTTGTTGTTTATTAGTTGTTGTGTATTGGTTGTTGGTTATTAGTTGGCGGAGAAACCGGGTTTCTATCCAAATTTATAATATGATCTCACAATTCTCAAAGAAACCCGGTTTCTTAACACCATAACCACTTATCCATTATCCATTGAAAATTACCCTTTCACACAAACAACTTGTTTCAATGTTGCCACAATCTCCACTAGATCAGATTGTTGCTGCATCACCTCATCAATGGACTTGTAAGCCCCCGGAATTTCGTCTAAAACGTGCTTATCCTTACGACATTCTACCCCCTCCGTTTGCGAGAGTAAATCATCCACCGTAAACTGTTTTTTCGCCTTACTCCGAGACATCTGACGGCCTGCCCCATGACTACAGCTACAATAACTCTCTACATTGCCCTTTCCTTTGACAATAAACGACTTGGCCCCCATTGAACCTGGAATAATACCATAATCCTCTTGTTGGGCGCGAACAGCCCCTTTACGGGTGACATAAACTTCCTCCCCAAAATGCACCTCTTTTTCGGCATAATTGTGATGACAATTGACCATTAAAAGGGGTTTAGTGGCTTTCCCTCCTGCTAAATGTTGCTCGACAATTTGTTTAAACCGTGCCATCATCACATCCCGGTTATAACGAGCATAATTTTGCGCCCATTGTAAGTCGCGCCAATAGGCTGCAAATTCGGGAGTATTAGCCACAAAATACGCCAAGTCGGGGTCAGGGAGTTTTTGTTCCGAGAGTTTCAGCAATTCTTTGGCAGTCTTAATATGACATTGTGCCAACTGGTTGCCGATATGTCGTGACCCAGAATGAAGCATCAGCCAGACATTATTTTCACTGTCTAAACAGAGTTCAATAAAATGATTTCCTCCCCCTAAAGACCCCATTTGTTTGAGAGCTTTATTTTCTAACCGTTTTACACCGGAATGGAGGTCTTTAAATTGTTGCCATCCTTGCCAGTTAATGACATTTTTCTCAATATCTTTATTCTGCTCAAACCCAACGGGGATAGCTGCCTCAATATCCTTACGAATTTTCTTGAGTTTTCCGTCTAATTGATCCCCATTAAACGGCATTTTTACCGCAGCCATCCCGCAACCAATATCTACCCCGACAGCAGCAGGAATTACGGCATCTTTGGTGGCAATAACAGAGCCAACTAATGCCCCTTTTCCTAAGTGAACATCGGGCATTAAGGCAACGTGCTTGAAGACAAAAGGAAGGGAGGCGACGTTTTTCGCCATTTGGGTTTCTTGGGACTCTAATGGGTGTCCGGCCCAAGATAATACGGGTTTTGGGGTTTTGACTTCTAAGGCTTGATAGGCCATGGTTTTACTCAGAATAAATCTGTTATACTACAAATATAATACAAAATAAAGGTGTTGTCTAGAGGTTGGCTAAATTTTGGTAAGCCTTCAGCTATCAGCTTCAAACCATTTAACCCGTTTTTAACGGGTTTCAGCTATTAGCCTTGGGTTTCAACCCAAGGTGTATTATGGGGTAAGCCTTCAGCTATCAGCTATCAGCCGTCAGCCTAAAACCATTTAACCCGTTTTTAACGGGTTTCAGC
>NZ_JAQMSD010000198.1 GCF_028330525.1 Spirulina sp. CS-785/01 | reverse complement strand
TTCCGCCCCCTTACAGCTAATCCGGTCTAGAGAAACGACCAGTAGTGTTAATCCGCAATACCCCTGGAGAGCTATTCGCAGCTACGGGAAGGTTATCTCTCCCCACTCCCTCACCTCACGAAGTAGGTGGGGGTCATTGAATATTGATGGATTGAGGCCCGCCATTTTGGGAGTTGCTGGGGGAGGGGTTGGAGGTGGGGACTTGGCCGCCTTGTTCCTCTAGCCAACTTTTGAGGGGGTCTTCGTTGAGGTTGAGACGTAATGCTCCGGCTAATACTCCTCCCATAAAAGCAATGGGTTGCTGCATGAATTCTTGGCCTAGGGGGGTCAGTTCTTCAAAGAACATAGTTTTTTGGGGTTTCCTTAAAATTACTTCACACTTTTCTGGTGATTATAACGTTTTCAGATGGGTTGAGGTTGACTTCTCCACGCTTTGAAAAACGTGGATTCTAAAAGGAGGCTACGCAACGGGTTGAAAACCGCCAACTCTCAACTCTCCACTATCAACTCTCAACTATCAACTCCCCCATCTCCCGACGTTCCCAAGGTATGCAACAATAATAAAGGCAAAGTTCGATTCAGGTCGGGTTTTGCTGTCTGTACTGTCACGCTTGAGGGAGAGAGACACTTTTATGAATGTTGGCGATCGCATCAGAGTTAAAGAGTCTGTGATTGTCTATCACCATCCAGAACACAAAAAAGAACCTTTTGATATTAAAGGCTTAGAAGGCGAGGTGATCGGTATTTTAACCGAATGGCAGGGAAGACCCGTAAGTGCCAATTTCCCGATACAAGTCAAATTCACGAAGAAGTTTCGCGCTCATTTGCGAGAAGATGAAGTGGAAAAAATTGCTTAATATCTAAGTTCGGTCGCTATCGCACCCCCGAATGAAAATACCTGCGATCGCGCTTTAATATGGCGATCGCAGGCTTTTTTTACTCTTTTCGACGTTAAGCCCGTATGGGGTTAGAACAAGCCTAACGTTAAAGATTCGTCTAAAGGATAGGTCGCGCCAGCCCCTAACCAAAGGGTGACAACGGTCCCAATCAAAAACACCGCAGTGGCCACAGGACGACGGAAGGGATTTTGGAACTTATTCACATTTTCAATAAAGGGAACAAGAATCAATCCTAGGGGAACTGCGGCCATAGAGGCAATTCCTAATAATTTGTTGGGCAGAATCCGCAACAGTTGGAACGTGGGGTAAAGATACCATTCCGGCAGAATTTCTAAGGGAGTGGCAAAGGGATCAGCCGGTTCACCGATCATCGCCGGATCAAGTACCGCTAAACCAACCACCAAACCAATCGTTCCCACAATCACAATGGGGAACGTATAAAGCAGGTCATTGGGCCATGCGGGTTCACCGTAATAGTTGTGACCCATACCCTGCGCCAACTTAGCGCGTAGCTTCGGATCGCTCAGGTCTGGCTTTTTGAGGGTTGACATAGTAAAAAGTTGTCTCCTTAATCTCGATTATTAATTTTAGAATCAGCAAGCGTGGAATTAAGCAAGCCATGGAAGGCAAGGGGATTGATTAAATTGTACTGGAATTGCCCCTTGGCACACCAGTACAATCGCTCCTCCCATCGCACCTTATAAGGGCCCAGAAATTCCTTGCTTCCGAATCATTAAGAAGTGGAACAACATAAAGACAGCAATCAGCCAAGGCAAGACAAAGGTGTGCAAGCTATAGAAACGGCTGAGTGTGGATTGTCCCACAGACGCACCCCCGCGCATCAGTTCGACGAGTTGGTCGCCTACCACGGGAATAGCTGCGGGAACACCGGACACAATATTAACCGCCCAGTATCCCACTTGGTCCCAAGGCAGAGAGTAGCCTGTGACACCAAAGGAAACGGTAATCACGGCGAGAATCACACCCGTGACCCAAGTTAACTCACGAGGCTTTTTGAAACCACCTGTGAGATAGACGCGGAAGGTGTGGAGAATCATCATTAAGACCATCATACTGGCGGACCAGCGATGAATCGACCGGATCAGCCAACCGAAGTTCACTTCGGTCATGATGTACTCAACAGAATTAAAGGCTTCAGCGACAGACGGTTGGTAATAAAAGGTCATCGCAAAGCCGGTGGCGAATTGGATCAGAAAACACACCAGAGTAATTCCGCCCAGACAATAGAAGATATTGACATGGGGGGGAACGTATTTACTGGTGATATCATCTGCGATCGCCTGAATTTCGAGGCGTTCTTCAAACCATTGAAACGGTTTAGAATCGGTGACTTGCTTTGAAAACATGAGGCCAGAAGTCTTGAACAAATAATTGGTGCAGATGTTACGCTGAGAGTCCAGCACAGGCCGGACAAACCATCGGACCTAGAAGGCTAACTAGAAGGCTAAGAATTCTCATTTTACAAGGATTAACCTTAACCTCCTCTTTAAAAAATGTAACATAGGTAGAGGGATGACAGGGGGATCACCGGAAATTTCTCAGAAAATTTTTCGGTAGTGCTGCCCTTCCCCAGTCAATCTTAAAGTTTTGTGTACCATTAATAAATAAGCTCATTTGTGTTTTAGAAAAGCAGGATCAAGGCGAATGCGGAAACGAGGATTCTGGGTTGGACTAGGTTGTGTCTGTTTGGTCACGCTCTCTTGGTTGGGATGGACCCCGCAGGCCAACGCCTTTACAGAAGATCAGAAAATTTTTTTACAAGCCTGGCGAATTGTTAATCAGGCGTATATCGACGACACCTTTAACGATCAAAATTGGTGGTTAATGCGGCAAAACTATCTCCGCAAGCCCTTTGATGACCGAGACGATGCCTATGATGCCATTGAGGAGATGTTAGCCACCCTCGATGACCCCTTTACTCGGTTATTGCGTCCCGAACAATACCGGAGTTTACAAGTCAGTACCTCCGGGGAACTCTCAGGAGTCGGCTTACAAATTGACTTAGCCCCAGAAACTCACCAATTAGAAGTGGTAACACCCATCGCTGGGTCTCCTGCCGAAGCCGCAGGGGTACAAGCCGGAGATTATATTTTAGAAATTGACGGTTTTAAGACCCAAGACATGGCCTTAGATGAAGCCGCCACGCGGATGCGGGGCAAAATTGGGACTTCTGTGGTGTTAACCGTAGAGCATCCAGAGGAAGAAAAAACGGAAAAAATCAAGATAGTGCGCGATCGCATTTCCCTCAACCCCGTCCACGCGCAACTAGACACCGAAAACAGCGACACCCCCATCGGTTACATCCGTCTCTCCCAATTTAGTGCCAACGCCACCCAAGAACTAAAAACCGCCATCCAAAAACTCGATAACCAAGGCGCAGAAGCCTACATTCTCGACCTCCGCAACAACCCCGGCGGACTATTACAAGCCGGAGTCTCCATCGCCCGCCTCTGGATAGACAATGACCCCATTGTCTATACCGTCAACCGTCAAGGAATGTTCGACAGCTTCTATGCAGACCACAACGCCATCACCGACGCACCCTTAGCCGTGCTAGTCAACAAAGGGACCGCCAGTGCCAGCGAAATTGTCGCCGGAGCATTACAAGACAACCACCGAGCCACCCTAGTCGGACAAACCACCTTTGGCAAAGGATTAATTCAATCCCTCTTTGAACTCTCCGACGATGCCGGGTTAGCAGTCACAGTAGCCAAATACGAAACCCCCAACCATACCGACATTAACAAACAAGGCATCACCCCCGACTATGAAATCTCCCAAGACCCCATCACCGTCTCCCAAATTGGCACAGAAGCCGATTTACAGTATCAAAAAGCCGTCAATCTCTTAAAAGGCAACTCTGTCATTGCAGAAGCCACTTAGATGGTAAACCGTAGGGTGCGAAGCGCGACAGGGTAACGCACCCAAAAGAGAAGAAACCGGGTTTCTATTCCCAATGAGAGACTTTCCCCCAACTGGCATTAGTAACCCGGTTTCTCGCCTAAACAGACAACCCAGAAACCCGGTTTCCCTCACCAATTAGAGAATATTACCCCCAACTCGCCTCAGAAACCCGATTTCTCAGCCACCCAATCAAGCTACTGGAGTCCTAACCAAGTAAGAACCCCTTGTCCCGTCAATAACTCAATAATCAACGTTAAACTAAACCCAATCATCGCAGCACGACCATTGAGACGCTCCGCATAGTCATTAAACCCGAACTTAGGCTCAGATAAATCAGGAGTCGCCGTCGGAGTAGGTTGAGAATCAGCCATATTACAATAATCCCTTTGTCCAGCTTTTGTTACATTTCTTTACTTATTTTAAAGGGAAAACGGAAAATTGCTTACAAACTACTTGAATTGAGACTTTCTTCCTCCCCCACCGTCTGCGGTAAATGGAGGCCACATTCCTGCTTCATCCCTTGAAAGCGAGTGTCTCGCTCATGTTGATCATCCGCCATCAGAGGGCGACTCGAATGCCAATCCCCCACCGTCACATAGCCTTGGTCAAAAAGCGGATGATAGGGTAAATCAAAGCGAGTTAAATACTGATAGACATCACGGGAATTCCAATCAAGAATCGGCAAAATTTTGTAAATATTGCCCTGTCGGTTAACATAGCCGAGATTTTGGCGATGGTTGGTTTGATCCTTCCGTAACCCCGCTAACCAAGCCGTCGCCTTTAACTCCTGTAACGCACGCTGCATGGGTTCAACCTTGCGAATGTGGTCATATAAATTCAAAGACTCCACATCCTCTTTTTCCCAGAGTTTCCCGTATTTAGCCTCCATGCGGGCTGGACTCATGGGAGACTGATAAACTTTAAGATTGAGATTGAGGCGTTGGGTTAATTCTTCCGCAAAATTATAGGTTTCCGAAGGTAAATAGCCTGTATCCACCCAAATGACGGGAATATGGGGGACAATTTGCGTAACCAAGTGCAGCATCACGGCGGATTGAATGCCAAAACTGGTACTCATCACCAGTCCTTCTTGAAAAGTATCTGCGGCCCATTGAACAATCTCTTGAGCGTTGGCTGAGGTTAGTTGGGAATTAACTGCGGCTAAATCGACCTGGGTTTGCTCTAGGGTTGCACTCACCATTGTTTCTCCTATATTCCTGCGGCGGTTTCAGGGGTAGCCCAATGTGCGATTTGCCCCCCTGTCCTTACACTCCATAAACAGTGTACAACGAGGGGAGAGTTCAACAAGATGTTCCCAGAGGTGGGGAGATTACGACCGGGCCTCCTGAAAGGGTTGATGACAAACAATTTACTCCCAACGGGATTTTCCCAAATCTTGTTACAGTAGGAGGTTGATGTCTTGATAGTTCGATTGTCCTTTCTCACTTAAAGCACCCATGTTAAGAGCCGGAATCGTTGGATTACCCAATGTTGGTAAATCTACCTTATTTAACGCCCTCATCGCCAATGCCAAGGCCGATGCGGCTAACTTTCCCTTTTGTACCATTGAACCGAATGTAGGCGTTGTCGCGGTCCCAGACTCCCGTTTGGCGGTCCTGGCAGAAATCTCTAAATCGGAGCAAATTGTCCCTACTCGCATTGAATTTGTGGACATTGCCGGATTAGTCAAAGGGGCAAGTCAAGGGGAAGGGTTAGGAAACCAGTTTCTCGCCAATATCCGGGAAGTCGATGCGATCGTTCATGTGGTGCGTTGTTTTGACGATGAAAATATTATTCATGTAGCGGGATCAGTTGATCCAGTGCGGGATATTGAAACCATTAATTTAGAATTGGGATTGTCTGATTTAACCCAAGTGGAAAAACGCCTAGAACGGGCGAGAAAACAGGCGAAAAAGGATAAAGACATTCAGGTTGAGGTAGAAATCCTAGAGCGTCTCGAAGCGGTGTTAAACGAAGGGAAACCCGCCAGACAGGTGGAATTAACGGAAGACGAAGATAAATTAATTCGACCGTTGGGTTTATTAACCCGCAAGCCAATTATTTATGCCACCAATGTCTCCGAAGATGACCTAGCGGAGGGGAATCAATGGGTGGATGCGGTGCGCGAAGTGGCACAAGGGGAAAACGCGAAAGTGGTGGTCGTTTCAGCACAAGTAGAAGCGGAGTTAGTGGAACTTTCGGAAGAAGAAAGTAAGGACTTTTTAGACGCATTAGGGGTGACAGAAGGGGGACTTCAATCGTTAATCCGGGCGACGTATGATTTATTAGGATTACGGACGTATTTAACGACTGGAGAAAAAGAAACCCGCGCTTGGACAATTGTGGCGGGAATGACTGCACCCCAAGCCGCCGGGGTAATTCACTCGGATTTTGAACGGGGTTTTATTCGTGCTGAAACAATTGGTTATGATGATTTAGTGGCGGCAGGTTCAATGAATGCAGCGAAGGAAAAAGGGTTACTGCGTAGTGAGGGGAAAGAGTATGTGGTGAAGGAAGGGGATGTTTTATTATTCCGCTTTAATGTTTAGATTCTGCTTTGGGTTTCACTAGGGTTTTAGGGGGGAGAAACCGGGTTTCTGTTTTAACTGGACTGTGTAACCATTCAACCCTGATAGAAACCCGGTTTCTTGGTTGGAATTGTTAATTGTGAGTTGTTAATTGTTTGAGACAATGGCGAATGAAGCCAATGGTGAGGGCGGGGAGTTCGAGTTGGGGGGTGAGGCCGACGTTTTCTAGTTCGCAGAAAATTTTTACGGTTTCGGGGTTGAGTTGGGCGAGGCGTTTGCCGAGGTTGGGGCTGGTGAATTGGGATTTTTGTCCCCAGAGGAAGGCGGTGGGGATGGTGAGTTGGGGGACGTATTTGGCCAGATCAAAGCATAGGTCGCCTCGGACGAAGGAGAGGGCGGCGTATTCGGCGTTGGGTTGTTGGGCGGATTGGAGGTAGGCTTGGATGATTTCGGGGTAAATGCGTTCTGGTTGGGCGAATTGTCGGGTGCTGAGGAAGTTTTCTATGCCTCCAGAGGTGGCGATGAGGCCCCGGTAGAGGAGGTTATCTAGAAAGGGGGTGTTGATGATTTGGACGATGAGGCTTTGGCGGTAGTCTTGACCGAAGTCGGAGAGGCCGGAGGGGGTGGTGAGGATGAGGGTTTGAAAGAGGTGGGGGGAGGCGACGGCGAGACGGAGGATGAGGGCGGCGGTGAGGGAGGAGGCGATGGCGATGATGGGGCCGTCGGTGGTGGTTTCGATGAATTCTTGTAGGGTTTGGAGGTAGTCTTCGGGTTGGTAGTTGCGTTCGGGATGTTGCGATCGCCCCCATCCCATTAAATCGGGGGCTAAAATGCGATAATCTTCTACGAAGGCCGGATAGACTTTAGACCACTCGTAGGCGGATGAACCGCCCCCAAATCCATGAAAAAAGACTATTGTGGGTTGTTCTGTGGGGGTGTCGGTGTCGCGCCAAGGAGGTTGGCTGGGGGTGTAATAGACCATTCTCCCTAAGCTGGTGGAGATGGATTTTTGTTCTACGCCGAGGGGTTCTAACATGGCTTGATCAGTAATCAGTAATCTGTGATTGGTTATTCGTTCTCAGTTCCCAGTATATTGGGATAACAGAGATGATGGATGATAGCGTCAGGGAAGTTAGGCATGAATTTAGGACGAATTTGGACGGTTGCGGCCAATGGGTTTCAGGAGACAATCCGCGATCGCATTTTATACATTATCCTCTTTTTTGCCCTGTTGTTGGGGTTGGCAACGCGCCTCTTGCCGGAGATTTCGGGGGGCATGAGTGATAAGATTTTGTTGGATTTTGGTTTGGCGGCTTTGAGTTTGTTTAGTGCCATTGTGGCTATTTTTGTGGCAACGGGGTTAATCAATAAGGAGATCGACAAACGGACTATTTTGGTGATGATTCCTAAGCCTATCACTCGGGCCGAGTTCATTGTGGGGAAGCATTTCGGGGTGTGGGCGGTTTTGACGGTGATGGCCGTGGCCATGAGTCTCATTACCTTGGGGTTTTTCGCTTGGTCCCGTGTGCCTTATCCCTTGCCTACTGTTGCTCTGTCGATAGTGTATTTGCTGTTAGAGTTGGGGGTATTGGTGGCGACGGCTCTTTTGTTTGGGGTATTTACGGATAATATTCTCGCTATGTCGTTATCTTTGGGGGTGTACTTAGTCGGCCATTTCAGTAGTGATTTAGTAAGATTAGGAAAGTTAGGTGAAAATGGGGCTATCCAAACCCTCACCCAAGGCATTTATGTGATTCTGCCTAATTTATCTCGTCTCAATTTACGCAATGAGGCGGTTTATGGAGTTTTGCCTTCTACGGGAGACTTATTAGGTAATGCTCTCTATGGTGTGGCATATATGATTGTATTATTAGCGATCGCTGTCCTCATTTTTTCCCGTCGGCAGTTCTAGAGATTATGGTAAGGGTTCAAAAACCTCTACATTGCTTATTCCTGGGCCATTCCCAAGAGGCGATAACGTCGGTTATTCAATCTTTGGAACAAGATGTATTGTTGACTTATGAGATCAATGTTCCCTCTATTGAAGTCCTTAGTCAACAATCCCTTACTGCTTATCAGGCGATAATTGCGATCGCAGCATTCTCGGAAAAGCCTTTCTCTCCCTCCTTTTGCCGCACCCTCAGCCAACTCCGAGATCAACAATACCCCTCTCTCCCCCTTTTCATAGTCATTCCCCCTGTTGAAAATGGACAATTACGGCTATACTGGCAGTCGGGAATCACCGACTGTATTTTTTGGTCTCAGTTGGAGCGATTATCGGCTACCCTTCAATCTTATACTGGCGATTGTTCTCCCGAAATATTTTCTACATCCCTGAATCATTTTGTGCAAGAATTTTGGCAGTTTTCTAACCTCGATGACCGTTTACAGCAAAGTTTAAATTTGCTTCATCAGAGTTTAGCATTAAGTCGGTGCTTTTTGTTGTTACCAGATGAACAACAAAACTTAAAAATCCATTATGTGTCCGCACAAACCCCTTATCAACCCATTTGGTTTGAGTTGCCAGGAATCCCCTCCCACAGTTATCCTGATTCCCTCGAAGCCGGAAAATATCTAGTAATTTCAGAGGGAGAAGAACAAGTCGCGTCACCCATTTATCCCGCCACTCAAGATGCCTGTTTACAAGCCGGGATTTTGATGCCTTTATATTATCAAAATTCTTCGTTTGGGGCAATTAGTTTGCATTGCTGCGATCAGATTCGCCATTGGAGTCCAGAAGAAGTGAATTTGGCGAAAACCATTGCTCAACAATGCGCGATCGCAATTTACCAAAATCATCTCGAAGAAAAATTATATTTCCAACAAAACTGTCTAAAATTACGAGAAAAAATTAGTGAAATTCTCCGCATTTCCTCCCCGTTAGAAACCCATATTCAAAAGATTATTACAACCATTGGAGAAAGCCTTGACTTAGAACGGGTTTTATGGTTTACCTTAGAACAATCAGAAGTCTGGGCCGAATACGAATGGCGATGTGATGACACCATTCCAACTGTGTATAATAGTCGCTTTCCCAGTTTACCTTTTCAAAGCGTTTTAGCCCTAGATCGACAAGATCAAACCCCCCCCTATTTCCTACAAACCAATTATCCGAAATTTTGTAACAATTATCCATATTTTCAGTGCGAGCAGAAGAAATATAAAACCTATTCTATTCTCAGTATTCCCATTGGATTTCAAAATACACTCTATGGTTCTCTAGTGCTACAAACCGTCACTCGTCCCTATACATTTCACCCTGTTGTTATTCAGAAATTGCAAGATATTGCAGACACCCTCGCTCATTATATCACGCGAGTTAAAAATCAAGAAAATATCAAGAAATTAGAACAAGAATATCAGCATAAAAGTGCGCTTTTGTCAACAATGAGCCATGAATTAAGAACCCCCTTAACTGGGATTTTAGGGTTTGCACGGATGCTACTTGAACAAATTTATGGTGAACTCAATGATAAACAAACTCAATACATGAGTGCCATTGTTTCATCTGGAGAGCATTTGCTTCATTTAGTTAATGATTTATTAGATATATCTAAAATTGAAGCCCAACGAGAAGAACTTTATATTGAACCTTTTGCCGTTGAAGAATTGTGTGTTTCATGTCTCTCGATAGTGGAAGAATTAGCTCGTTTACAAGACTTAGAATTAAAACTAGAGATAGATGATAAAATTAAAACTTGTGTTGCGGATCAACGGCGGATCAAGCAAATTTTAATTAACCTGTTATCCAATGCTATCAAATTCACTCAGGCGGGGACAATCGCCCTAAAGGTATATCAAACCCCAGAACAGATTTGTTATGCTGTTATTGATACCGGAATTGGGATTGCACCAGAACATTTAGATGATCTTTTTCAGCCCTTCCAACAAATCAAAAATCCCCTCCAGCGCAAGCATAAGGGAACTGGACTGGGCCTAGCACTCTCGCAGAAGTTAGCACGTCTCCACGGGGGTGATCTCACCGTAACCTCTACCCCCGGAGAAGGCAGTTGTTTTACTCTCTGTTTACCCATTAACAATAAACAATAAACAATCAGCAATAAGCAATAAACAATTAATTATAAATGCTAGTCTGACTAGGGAGGATTTATGAGTTAGAACAAACAACCAACAACAAACAACAACAAAGAACAAAGAAGAAACCTATGCTCAACGAAAAATTAGAACAATTAAGAACCCTATTTGCTCAGATGGAACGAGCATTGATTGCTTATTCTGGGGGGATTGACAGTACCCTCGTAGCGAAAGTCGCTTATGATGTATTGGGCGATCGCGCATTAGCCGTCACTGCCGTTTCCCCCTCCCTCCTCCCCGAAGACTTAGAAGATGCCAAAATTCAAGCAGCAACCATTGGCATTCCTCATGAACGGGTGAACACCGGAGAAATGGACAACCCCAACTATACCTCTAACCCCGTCAATCGCTGTTATTTTTGTAAAAGCGAACTCCACGACACCCTAAAACCCTTAGCTCTCCAAAGAGGGTATCCTTATGTTATTGATGGGGTAAATGCCGACGACTTACAAGACTATCGGCCCGGAATACAAGCAGCCAAAGAACGCGGAGCAAGATCACCCTTAGCTGAAACAGGCATTACAAAAGCCGATGTCCGACAACTGAGTAAACAGTTAGACTTGCCGTGGTGGGATAAACCCTCTCAACCCTGTTTAAGTTCCCGCTTTCCCTACGGAGAAGAAATCACCGTTGCCAAATTACAGCGCGTAGGCCGGGCCGAAATTTACCTCCGTAAACTGGGGTGGACGAATCTTCGCGTGCGTTCTGCGGGGGATACGGCACGCATTGAACTGCCTCCCGAACAAATTACCCAATTTGTTGTCACCACAGACTTACCCCGGTTAGTAGCCGATTTACAAGAGTTAGGCTTTCTCTATGTCACCTTAGATTTAGAAGGATACAAGAGTGGCAAACTAAACCGAGTGTTAGATCACGAACAACTAATTTAATGGTGGTGAGTGATCATTTAGTGAGTGACAAAGGGAACAGAGAACACAAAAGAGGCAAAAGGTTAGGATAGGAGACAAAGAACCCATTCCCAATTACCCATGACCTATTACCTATTACCCAAATGACTCACTTACTCCTCTTTTTAACAACTGTACTCGCTTTACTTGCGCTAGAAGGGGTAACTGACTGAACACAAATTTCTCGCTAAAATTATCTAAATTTACTCATTTTTTATGCTATAATGTATTTATGAATAAGTTTAGTATTTCCGAAGCCGCAAAAATTAAAGGAGTATCTCCCTCAACACTCAGACGTTGGGAAGCAGAAGGAAAGTTAATTCCAGAGCGTACCG
>NZ_JAQMSD010000197.1 GCF_028330525.1 Spirulina sp. CS-785/01 | reverse complement strand
GCGTTTACACTTGGGTGTGATGACCCTCTCAAGGTAGCCTACCTTTTTACAGGATTTATGGCTGAGTCTGCACGCTCGTCCCTTTCTAAGTCAACAAAAATTGAACAATGTCAATCAATGTCTAGCTTTTAACGAGCGGTGTTGTAGAGTCTGCCATGTCAACATAACCTCCTGATGCGTGTCGTCAATGATAGTATTGAGTGAACCCCCTGCGGTTAGTTAGGGGAGTTCACGACCCAGATAAACGGCGAAGAATCGCACCCTCCCACGGCTCAACCAATGCCTTCATTGTAGCCACTAAAACCGGAGACTCCTCCCCCGTTACAATTTCTAACATCTCCCCTTGAACTTGTCCCAATTTTGTCCAATTTTCCCCCAACTGCTCTTGTAAATAGGCTTCCCATTCCCCTTGTTTTGCAGGAGAAATCGACACCAGAATACGACTCGCTGCTTCCCCAAATAACGCCTCATCCCAGCGTAACTCGCCATTCTCTAACTGTATCTTAGCCCCTCGTTGTCCTCCAAGACAACATTCCGCCAACGCAACTGCTAAACCCCCTTCGGCACAGTCATGGGCTGAATTTACCCATCCTTGTTGAATTCCCCCCCGACAAGCCATTTGTACGCTGCGTTCTAAATTAAAATCCACCACAGGCGGTTTCCCGGCCACTACATCATGCACCACCGCTAAATATTCCGAACCGCCCAAAGTTGCGCGATTTTCCCCTAATAAATAAATTAAATCCCCCTCATTTTGCCACCCTTGGCCACAAACCTGCGTCACATCCTCCACTTTCCCCACCATACCGATAACCGGAGTGGGATAAATGGCCTGGGGAGTCCCTTCAGCATCTAAGGTTTCATTGTACAGAGACACATTCCCCCCCGTGACGGGAGTTTCTAATGCCTCACAGGCCGCCGCTATCCCCGCACAAGCGTTGGCCAGTTGCCAATAGCCCACGGGTTTTTCTGGACTGCCAAAGTTAAGATTATTGGTAATAGCCAAGGGTTCAGCACCCACGCAGCTTAAATTGCGGGCTGCTTCCGCAACGGCAGCTTTGGCCCCTTCGTAGGGGTTCAGATAAACATAACGACTATTACAGTCTGTGGTGGCAGCGACGCCTCTCTGGGTGGTGTGACTGCCCTCTTGAGGCCGTAAGCGAATGACGGCTGCATCTGCACCCCCTGGTAAAATAACGGTGTTATTTTGTACTTGATGGTCGTATTGCCGATAAACCCATTGCTTAGATGCCAGGGAGGGACTATCGAGGAGTTGTAATACAATATCGCTCCAGTTGCGCTGATTTCCTTGTATGAGGATACCGTCCTTGGTGCAGGGGGGGAGACTACCAACGCTCCATTCCCACGCCTTCTGTGCGTATTCTGGCGGCTCTGAGGGCGTTTCTCGTGGGTAGATGGGGGTATTGTCTGCGAGGGCGGTGGCGGGGATTTCGGCGGCGATTTCCCCTTGGTGGAAGATGCGGACGAGGGGTTCGGTGATTACTTTTCCGGCAACCACGGCCTCTAGTTCCCAACGTTTGAAGATGTCGATGAGTTCCTGTTCTCGTCCTTTTGCGGCCACAAAGAGCATCCGTTCTTGGGACTCCGAGAGGAGGTATTCGTAGGGGATCATGCCGCTTTCTCGCACGGGAATTTTATCTAAGTCCAGTTCTATTCCTACGCCTCCATTGGCGGCCATTTCTGAGGTTGAACAGGTGATTCCGGCGGCCCCCATATCCTGTGCGGCTACCACTGCCCCGGTTTTGAAGGCTTCTAGACAGGCTTCTATGAGGGATTTTTCTAAAAATGGATCGCCCACTTGTACTGCCGGGCGATCGCGCTCTGATTCATCGGTCAACTCAGCACTGGCAAAACTCGCCCCTCCCAAGCCATCCCGCCCCGTGGTTGATCCCACATATAACACGGGATTTCCTTCGCCGGAAGCCCCAGACTTGACAATTTCTTCAGTTTCCATTAGACCAAGAGCCATGGCATTAACGAGGGGGTTGCCGGAGTAAGCGCGATCGAAATACACCTCACCCCCCACCGTCGGCACACCGACACAATTCCCATAGTTGCTTATTCCTTCCACCACCCCATGAAAAATGCGTCGCGTGCGGGCATTATCCAGCGTCCCAAACCGCAGAGAATTTAACACCGCAATAGGCCGGGCCCCCATCGTGAAAATATCCCGTAAAATGCCCCCAACCCCCGTTGCAGCCCCTTGAAACGGTTCAATGGCCGAGGGATGGTTATGGGATTCAATCTTAAACGCTAACCGCAGGCCATCCCCCACATCAACCACCCCGGCATTTTCCCCCGGCCCCACCAGCACATACTTACCTGTCGTAGGAAACTGTTTCAGCAGGGGCCGAGAATTCTTATAACAACAATGTTCACTCCACATCACCCCAAACATCCCCAACTCCGCTTTATTGGGGTGACGGCCTAACCGTTGGACAATTTCGGCGTATTCTTGGGCTTTAATGCCTTCTGCGGCGATTTCTTGGGGGCTACAGGACATGATAGATTTGGGATAGGGGATAATGGATAATTGTCCGGGTTTCAGAGTCCCTTGTCAATTGCCAAGCTCAAGACCATGCTTAATGCTGAACAATACCGCTCGTTGAAAGCTAGACATTGATTGACATTGTTCAATTTTTGTTGACTTAGAAAGGGACGAGCGTGCAGACTCAGCCATAAATCCTGTAAAAAGGTAGGCTACCTTGAGAGGGTCATCACACCCAAGTGTAAACGC
>NZ_JAQMSD010000196.1 GCF_028330525.1 Spirulina sp. CS-785/01 | reverse complement strand
TTCTTGGTTTAATATGTTCGATTTCTAGAGGAACATTTTAGGGTTTGATGGCTTAGGAAACGGAGTCCATGAAGGACAGAGACTGGTCAGCTACTTGAAGGAAGGCACGAAGCCTCTTCCTTCAAGGAAGAGGTGCTGACAGTAATTTTTGACTACCTACCACACTTGATCCGTTAATTGCGGACAGCACGGGAAACATTTAAGACTTTTCAAGACCTTGGCCCGCCGCCTCATCTAATAACCACCAGCATTCCCCTTGGGGTTGAATAAAACGGGAGGGATAGGCAATATTATCCCCCGACTCCGCAAAGACTTGTTGGAGGGCATTTTGTTTATTTGCTCCTGCGACGAGGAATAGGACACAACGCGCTTGGTTGAGGAGAGGAATGGTAAAGGTGAGTCGCGGTTGTCCATCTTTATTGCCCACTGCTACTAAGCGATCGCAAACCTGTAAAACCTCCGTATGGGGAAACAGCGACGCAGTATGGCCATCATCCCCCATCCCTAACAAAATCACATCCAAAGCCGGAAGATCACGGGGGCCCCCTTGGAAAAAGTTTTGTAATTCTTGATTATGTTGATCCGCATCCGCTTGGGGGTTTCCGGCCTGGGTTGGCATGGGGTGGATATTGGTTTCTGGGAAATTCACCCGATCTAACCAGGCTTCTCTCGCCATTTTGTAATTACTATCGGGATGATCATGGGGGACATAGCGTTCATCCCCCCAAAACACATGAATTTTGTCCCAAGGGAGGTCTTGAGTGGCTAAAGCTTCATAGAGAGGTTTGGGGGTACTGCCTCCCGCTAGGGCAATGGTACAGCGTTGATAGGCTGCGATCGCTGCCTCAATCCGTTCCACCACCAACTCACAAGCACGATGGACTAAACTCCCTTTATCGGCTAAAATCTCGACTTTCCGTTCCATTTCCACGCCTCTCTCAACAATAAGTAACTGTCCCCATCTTAATCAAGGGAGGAACAAGGAAAATTTGCAACTTAACTTCATGTAACCGTTCACCTTTCCAGTTGTGAGTTAAGATCAGCGAGTGCAACTGCCTCAGACAGTTGCTTGGCCCAATGCCAAAAAGTATTAGGCAAAAAAGCAAATAGGTCAGACAATCAATAGAGATGAACTCGCTAGGTAAGATAAACACAATGAATAACCCTGCTTTTTCTGGATTTGCGTCCTTAGCTCTGAAAGTGGTCGGATTAATCCTAATCGTCTCCTCAATCGTGGATTATATTATTCTGGCCATTCCCTTTAACCCCCTTGACCAAGATTGGCAAATCTCCTTTACCAATCAATTTGTCGATCGCGGGATTATTCCCATGGTAGGCATTGGCTTCATTATCGCAGGGTACTGGATTGGTTCAGCCATTGGGGATAGCAATGGTAAAATTTCCCTCAGCGACCTAAGATTCTGGTCTTTTCTCTTTGCCAGTGTATTAGGACTGATCTTTCTCTTGCTCGTTCCTCTACATCTGAGCAACTTAAACCGAGCCAGGTATGAAGCCTTACAACAAATTGAACAGCAAGTCTCCCAAGCAGAGTCCCAAATTCAATCCCAGTTTGAACAAGTGAATCAACTCCTACAAGACAATACGCGACTCGAACAGTTAAACCAAGCCATTGAAGGTGGCGAAGTAGAAGGAGCGCAACTCGAACAGTTGAGACAAATTCGGGAAAACATCACTCAATTACAGGGAAACCCCCAGGCCCTAGCCGAACGACGGGAAGAAGCCCAAACCCAACTCGTTGAACGTCGTCAAGAAGCTGAAAGACAAGCCAGAACCAATGCTCTCAAATCGGGGATTCGCATTGGGGTGAGTAGTTTCTTATTAGCAGTAGGTTATATTATTATCGGTTGGCTTGGCTTCCGCAGTTTAGCGGGAGGAAGTCGTTAAACTTCCCCTAAAGCGACAAGTGAGGATATCTTGCAAATGGGCTGCAAGTCATCAGGGGTGAGAAGAACATCTCGACTTGCAGTTTTGTGCGCTTCAATCCAACCAGATGTTCATAAATCCTGTATTCGAGTAAAACAGGTTTGGGTTCCGGGATATTTCAACGCCACCTAAAATATGTTTTCTGTCTATATCCTGACTTATAACGAAGAAATCGAGATTGCGGCCTGTATTGAATCCGTTTTGGACTTGTGCGACGAGATTATTGTAGTGGATTCTTTTAGCCGCGATCGCACCGTAGAAATTGCCCGTCAATACAACCAAGTGCAAGTCGTACAGCACGAGTTTGAAAGTCATGGCCAACAGCGCACTTGGATGCTACGAGAACTCCCCACTCAACACGAGTGGGTTTATATTCTCGAAGCAGACGAACGCATGACTCCAGAACTCTTTACCGAATGCTGTCAAGCCCAACAATCAGACCACTATATCGGCTATTATGTCGCCGAACGGGTCATGTTTATGAATCGCTGGATTCGTCGCTGTACCCAATATCCCCGCTATCAAATGCGGCTTTTCCGTAAAGATAAAGTTTGGTTCACCGACTACGGCCACACGGAACGGGAAGTGTGTGACGGGCCCACCGGGTTTCTCAAAGAAACCTATCCTCACTACACCAGTGGCAAAGGGTTTAGTCGTTGGTTAGATAAACACAACCGTTACTCCACCGACGAGGCCAAAGAAACAGTACGACAACTCCAAGAAGGGAAAGTTAACTGGAAAAACTTATTTTGGGGGAGTTCCGAAGTAGAAAGACGACGCGCTTTGAAAGATTTATCCCTCCGTCTCCCTTTCCGGCCCCTCTTACGGTTTATCTATATGTATTTCCTGCTAGGCGGTTTCCTCGATGGCCGGGCAGGTTGGACCTGGTGCATCCTCCAATCCTTCTACGAGTATTTTATCTTGCTCAAAGTCTGGGAATTACGGTACAACCCCCCCTCCTCCCATAACGCCGAAAAGCCTGTATCTTCGGTTCGATCTTCCCAACCTTGATTTTTGCTAATATGCTTAAAAAGTCTTAATATTCTCTTAAAACTGCCTTATTCCTAGGTCATAAAGTCATCCATGTTTGGTCTTATCGGTCATCTCACTAGCCTTGAACACGCCCAAGAAGTCGCCCACGAACTCGGTTATCCCGAATACGGCGACCAAGGGTTAGACTTTTGGTGTGCTGCACCACCGCAAGTGGTGGATCATATCAAAGTTACCAGTGCCACAGGACAACAAATTGAAGGAAAATATGTCGAGTCCTGTTTTCTCCCTGAAATGCTCTCACAACGGCGCATTAAAGCCGCCATTCGCAAAATCCTCAACGCCATGGCCTGCGCTCAGAAAAATGACCTGCATATCACGGCCTTGGGCGGATTTTCGTCAATTATTTTTGAGAATTTTAATCTTAAAGATAATAAACAGGTTCGCAATGTCGAGTTAGATTTTTCGCGCTTCACTACCGGAAATACTCACACAGCCTATATTATTTGTCAGCAAGTGGAACAAGCGGCTCAACAAATGGGCATTGACTTGACACAGGCCACAGTTGCTGTCTGTGGGGCAACGGGAGATATTGGTAGTGGGGTGTGTCGTTGGTTAGATCAGAAAACCGATGTCCAAGATTTATTATTAATTGCCCGTAACCAAGACCGACTACAAGCTCTACAAGGAGAGTTGGGACGGGGTAAAATTTTAGGCTTAGAGGAGGCGTTACCCTTGGCGGATATTGTCGTTTGGGTGGCAAGTATGCCGCGAGGGGTGAATATTAGTGCCATTCCTCTGAAACAGCCTAGTTTGTTGATTGATGGCGGTTATCCTAAGAATTTGGACTCTCAGATCAGCCAGGAGGGAGTTCACGTCCTCAAGGGGGGCATTGTGGAGCATTCTCTGGAGATTGATTGGCGAATTATGGAAATTGTCAAGATGGAAGCTCCCAACCATCAGTTATTTGCCTGTTTTGCAGAGGCGATGTTACTGGAGTTTGAACAGTTACGCACTAATTTTTCTTGGGGCCGCAATTTAATTACGGTGGACAAAATGGCTCAAATCGGCGCAGCGTCTGTTAAGCACGGGTTTCGTCCTTTGTTATAGGTGGGGTAATGGGTAATGAGTAATGGGTAATCGGTAATCGGTAATCGGTAATCGGTAGGATTCCCTGTTAGCGTTTGTTTTCTTGACTTATCAATCCCCAATCCTCAATCCTCAATCCTCAATCCCCAATCCTCAATCCTCAATCACCAATCACCAATCACCAAAACTATGTCCAAACCACGCTCATTTTTACTAGATTTTGAAAAACCGCTTTGTGAATTAGAGTCTCGGATTGAACAAATTCGGGAGTTGGCACAGGAAAATAATGTTGATGTCTCCGATCAAATTGCGGAGTTAGAGGAGAAGGCGGAACAGTTGCGCCAAGAGATTTTTAGTAGTTTAACGCCTGCGCAACGGTTACAGTTAGCTCGCCATCCCCGTCGCCCTTCGACGTTGGATTATATTCAGGCGATGAGTGAGGAATGGTTTGAGTTACATGGCGATCGCCATAGTAGTGATGATCCGGCCTTAGTCGGCGGGGTGGCGCGTCTTGACGGGATTCCGGTGGTGATGTTGGGCCATCAAAAAGGCCGGGATACGAAGGATAATGTGGCCCGGAATTTTGGTATGGCTTCCCCTGGGGGGTATCGGAAGGCCATTCGCTTGATGGAACACGCAAATCGCTTTGGGATGCCGATTTTAACGTTTATTGATACCCCTGGAGCTTGGGCTGGGGTAGAGGCGGAAAAACAAGGCCAAGGGGAGGCGATCGCCTTTAATCTGCGCGAAATGTTTTCTTTTGATGTTCCTATTCTCTCCACTGTCATTGGTGAAGGGGGATCAGGGGGAGCATTAGGGATTGGAGTCGGCGATCGCATCCTCATGTTTGAACACGCTGTTTACACCGTCGCCACCCCAGAAGCCTGTGCCGCCATTCTCTGGAAAGATGCCAGCAAATCCGGCCAAGCGGCTTCGGCCTTGAAGATCACCGCTTGGGATTTAAAAGAGTTAGGCATTCTCGATCAAATTTTACCCGAACCTTCCAGAGGGGCCCACGCTGATCCCTTAGCGGCGGCGGGAGTCCTGAAAACGGTGTTAAAAGAGAACTTAGAGGAGTTAATGCAGTTAACCCCCGGCCAACGGAAAGAGCGACGGTATCAAAAATATCGCGCGATCGGTCAATTCCAAGCCGCTTAGGTCAATTAACAATTAACAATGGGGAGATGGGGGAGATGGAGGAGATG
>NZ_JAQMSD010000195.1 GCF_028330525.1 Spirulina sp. CS-785/01 | reverse complement strand
TGGTCTATGTGTAGCCTAAGAGATTGTGAGTCTCAGCCGCATCGTTCGCGCAGCGTCTCCGCAGGAGAAGCGGTATCGACTCACCCGCTTTCCTCCCCCACCTGTTCCGAGGTGGGGGAGTCCCGCGGCTCTTTTGTTGAATCCGCAAGAATACAAACCGCTCTCATTCACTATTAAGTATTTTCTCGCAAATCTCTAAAATATGGCTAAGTGAATATACGAATTGTTCGCCACAATAGAGTTGTTTTACCGTTATTTTGTCCGAGAAAACTTGTATAATTGGCTGCTCCTACAAGTCGGTTGGGAAATTCAGTCCACTTCATATACGGAAACATTCACCCAATTGTGATCTCAATCAGGAGAAATTTAAAGAATTGAACAAGACTGCTCCGAGAGGGTTTCAATCTTTAGCTATCTGCTTTATCTTATAAATAGAAGCAAAGGGCTAGTTTGCTCTGGGGGCTTCTAGTGAAAACTTCTCGCAAGCCACCTTATAAATAAACCTTATAAATCAAGGGGTTGATCAATAAGGGGGTTCACTGACGAGAAGCAACACTGACAAAAAATCTTACCCCGAATCTATAAACATATTCGCCGAGGTACAAGTAAAATAAAAGGGTTTACCCCCACCTGTGCCAACGGCAACACCTTAAACAAACTACCAAACGTAAGATCAAGGTAATTATCATGGCCATTCAATCTACCATCTTCTCAAAAATCTCCAAAGCAGCGATCGCAGTTCCCATCATTGCTGTAGGTGTAGCATTCAACGCAGCATCGGCTCAAGCGGCTGCATTAACCGGAAACTTCCAAATCGGTAACTTCCTCGGGGAACTCGCATTAGACTCAGACGGAGTATATTTCAGCAGTGACCATGTAGATTACTCCGGTTACGATCCCTACACTTCTGAAGTGTCTATCAACGGAGCAGAGGACTTTGCACAATTCAAGAGTGCTTTCATCCAAGATATCTCCATCCCCTTTAGCGGGCCTCAAGAATCCTTCTTCGACTTCAGTGTTGAGGATCCCGCGCCTTTAGGGGCTAACACTCCCGACGGCCTTTCTACCTTCGACTTGACCAAAGTCTCCGACTTAATGGTTGAACAAGAGGACGAAGGTTCATTGGCTCTGACCCTCGAATTTGCAGGGAACTTCATCAGCGATACTCAAGACACATCCTACGGTAAAGGAAACCTTACATTTCAATTTGCTGAACAGGGAGTCACCGTAGAAGACTTTGAATCTCGTCTTGCAGGTGGCGAAAAGTTTGAAAATATCACCTTCTCTGGTGCTGCATTCGCCGCCAAAGATGTTCCCGAACCCGCCACAATGTTAGGTTTAATGGCTGTTGGCGGTGTTGCCACCACTGCAATCCGCAAACGCAAAGAAGCGGTTGACGCTTAGACCTCATCAAACCCATGGATCACTAATGATTGTTAGTGTTGAATCCTCCAAAACCCCGCTTCTTTTCTAAACTTTGGAAATAGAGCCGAATATTATAACTCAAGGATTGGGATTCACCCCCAGTCCTTTTTTTTTCCTAAAACGTATCTTGGCTATGTGTAATAATTCGTTAACACCTTGGAGAAGGGGACTAGAGGAGGGATTGAGAAGGTTTGGAAGGTAATTTTTAGATTCGGGACTCGACATTTAGTGAGATTATCGTTTAAATAAACTAGAGAGATAACTATTTCTTGTGTAAAGAATACGATTAACAAAAACTCTGGCTGATGATTAGTTCACATTATTTACAGCATAGCGGAGGTCTATCTGTTTCATGACTAACTCAAAATTACCTGGCGCGGAGAAAAAAATTGCGGCTGGCATTTGTGGTATTTTGTTAGGCGCGTTTGGTATTCATAAGTTTATCTTGGGATATACGCAAGAAGCAATCATCATGCTCGCAGTATCCCTAGTGGGAATTCTATTATCTTGCTTCCTTATTCCCGTTATTGCAACATTCGTGATGGGTGTTATTGGTCTAGTCGAAGGTATTTTGTACCTCACTAAAACCGATGAAGAATTTGTTGAAACTTATATCAATAATCAAAAACCTTGGTTCTAAATCCCTATGACTTACCTACAAAGTTTTTCTTCAGGAACATTACGTCCCCTATCGACTTCCGGACGGTATATACGGATGGCGGTATTAGCTGGATCAACAATGGCTTTGGCGATCGCCTCTAACTATGCTCATGGTCAAAAGGGACTTATGGGAGGAATGGATTGCTATTTTCAAAAGTTTTTCCATTTTCCCGGGCCAGCTTGTGGTTTGACTCGTTCCCTCGTTGCTTTTATGCAAGGAGACTGGTACCAAGCATTTCAATTTCACTTTTTTGGACCGTTACTAGCCTTGTTTTGCGTGGGATTGATGTTATGGAGTAGTCTAAGTTTAATCACTCAGCGTTCCTTATGGCGAGAAGTTAATCTGCGACTGCGATTGCTAGGTTTGAGTTCTACTACCCTAATCCTGACGGTTTCCTTTTTGAGTTACTATGCTCTACGGCTCAGTGTTCGTTATGATTGGTTGAATCTGTCCAGTTTAGAAGCAACCCCTTTATGGCAGTTACTCACAGGAGCAGCATCTCAGCTTTAACTTGACAAACGAGAACTCCCACATCTATATACTCCCACATCTATATATAGTCCAAGATTGGATGTGGGATAAATCCCCACATCACTACTATTTCAAATAAGCAATCGTCGCTCCAGCCCCCCCTTCATTTTGCGGAGCGAGTTCAAAACGCTCAACTTGGGGATGGTGTTTTAAAATCTCATGCACCCCATCCCGTAGTCGGCCCGTTCCTTTCCCATGAATAATCCAGAGAACCCCAGAATTCATCGCTTGATTAATTCCTTTGTCAATTTCTGGTTCAGCATGATGCACCCGTTTGCCGCGAATATCTAGGGTATTCTGAGAAGTGCGAACCGTCGGTTGTGGTTTGGACTCCGTTTTTGCAGGAGAGGCAGACTTGGCCTTGGGCGGTTCTTTGGGGACTTCCACCTTTTGCCCATCCAGAGACTCAACATCGGTAATGGGGACGGTGGTTTTCATTAACCCAAAGCGAACGGTAATATTTTTCTGATTTTCGCCAATGTCTAACACTTCGGCAGTTTGGCCTAAACTGGGAATGCGGACTCGTTCCCCGACTTTGGGCAAATAACCCTGTTTTTGGGGAGGGGCTTTTTTGGGGAGACGACGTTGCGCGATCGCATTTAATTCTTCCGTCGCTGCCCTCGCATTTTGCCCGCTTTTCGGTTGTTGTTTCAACTCCTGAATAACATCCGCAATTTCTCCTTTGGCCTCATTAATTGCGTCCTGTACGGCCTGTTCCTGAGACCGTTTTAACTCCGTTTCCCGTTCCTGTAACTGTTTTGCCCGTTCCGACACCTCGTTATAGAACGTCTCGGCCCGGTCTAACAATTGTGCCGCTTCTTCGGCTTTTTCCTCCTGCTCTCGCCGTTGTTTCTCTAACCCGGCAATCACCTCGTTAATGTCCTCTGAGAAGCCCCCCATGCGTCCCTGTGCCGCTTCTATGACCTCTGAGGAGAGGCCAAGCCGTCGGGCAATAGAAAGGGCGTTAGAGCGTCCAGGAATACCCCAGAGGAGACGATAGGTGGGGGAGAGACTGACATCATCAAATTCCACTGAGGCGTTTTCAAAGCGGGAATCTTGGTATTTTAGCGCCTTGAGTTCTCCATAATGGGTGGTGGCGATAGTGAGACGGGTTCGCTCTGCCAGATATTGTAACAGGGCGATCGCCAAAGCACTCCCTTCTGCCGGGTCTGTTCCTGCGCCAATTTCATCGAGTAAAACGAGGGGTTGCGGACTGTCTTGGGAGTCTTGGGGGTTTTGATTAATGGCTTCTAAAATGCGACTAATGCGGCGTATATGTCCCGAAAAAGTAGAGAGACTCTGTTCTAAGGATTGTTCATCGCCAAGATCTGCAAGAATTTGGGTAAACCAAGGCAATTCTACGGGTTCTCTGGCGGGGATGAATAGCCCCACTTTGGCCATTAGGGCCACTAAGCCGAGATTTTTTAAGGTGACAGTTTTTCCTCCGGTGTTCGGCCCAGTGATGGCCACCACCCGAATTTCCGGTTTGACTTGGATATTAATGGGGACGACTTCGGGCCCTTGTTCGTGACGCTGTTGCCAGACTAGCAAGGGATGGCGCAGTTGTCGCAGGGTAATGAGGTCTTGGGAGTCGGTGAAGTGGGGGGGGTTGGCTTCTAACCATAAACTATATCTGGCTCTGGCGGTGGCGAGATCAAGGGTGGTGGCAATGGCGAGAAGGTGTTCTAAGTCTTCTCGTACTTCTGCCACTTTTGCGGTTAAGGCCCGTAATACGGCTTCGATTTCCCGTTGTTCCTGCCGTTGAGCTTGCCGCATCCGGTTGCCTAATTCTACGGTGGCTTTGGGTTCGATGTACAGGGTGGCCCCGGTGCTGGAGGTATCGTGGACGATGCCGGGGATGCTCTCTTTTTGGGGGGCTTTTACGGCTAAGACGAAGCGATCGCCCCGTTGAGTGATAGTCTGTTGCTGGACTGCCCCACTATTCCGTTGCAGGATATGGTGGAGCAGACTGTAGATTTTATCCCGATACAGTTTAATATTGCGGCGAATGTCGGCGAGTTGGGGAGAAGCGCGATCGGTGATATCGCCGCGATCGTCGATACAATGGTGAATATCTTGCTCTAATTCGGGATACGTGCGTAATTCCGCAACTAAGGCTTTTAGGGTGGGGACTTCTTCTTGTTCATCAATCGTCCGCCGTAACCGTCGCATCCCGGCTAAAGTGGTGGCAATATTCTGGAGTTCTTCCCCGGTGAGGAGTCCTTGAAAGGCCGCCCGTTCTAAACTATCGCCAATATCGTGAATGCCCTCAAATTTTAACCCCGTCGTAATTTCGGTTTCGAGGTGATAGACTTCCTTCGTTTGCGCTAGGAGATTGAGGGTAGTGGCTTTTTGGGTAGGGGGAGTGAGATGACGGGCTGCGATCGCACCCAATTTAGTCGCCGCAAAGGTAGCGAGATGCTGACGCAACCGCGGCCATTCCAGTAGTTCTAAGGCTTCGTCTTGGATCAAGGTTCTTTTTTTGCTTCTGAGATGCCCAGTTTTTCTATCTTAACGGTTTTTAGGCATTCAGGGGATAGAGAAGGTGCGATTCCCTGACAGGACACCTCGTGAACGGGTTTAATTGGAGTTGGTTCTGAGAATAGCTTGAACTTGTGTCACCTCTAGTTGCACCAACTCAGCTATCTCCTCCACAGACATCCCCCGTGCTGCTAAACGGGGAATAAGTTGAACTTTGGCTTGCTCAATACCTTGCTCAAT
>NZ_JAQMSD010000194.1 GCF_028330525.1 Spirulina sp. CS-785/01 | reverse complement strand
CCGCCCCCTTACAGCTAATCCGGTCTAGAGAAACGACCAGTAGTGTTAATCCGCAATACCCCTGGAGAGCTATTCGCAGCTACGGGAAGGTTATCTCTCCCCACTCCCCCACCTCACGAAGTAGGTGGGGGTCATTGAATCCTGAATCGAGGCCATTGTCTCGGCTTCTTTCCAGAATGTATAGAGGAAGAATTCTGCGCGATCGCTCATTGTCGTGACAAAAATCCCTTCTTCACTATGAGGATCAGACACTAACCAAGTCCCATCTAGACTCACTTCCATATAGTCTTCATCACAAACGGCTAAACCGATCGCATTACTTCCCTCCTGTTGCACCAACATTTCTAACTCGTCCCAGTGGGGCAAATTCATCGGTAACAAAAAGGCGGCGGTACTGGGTTCAACATAAAGCGGAGTCCCAGACCGCAAGGCCAACAGAACGCGCTGGTTGACCCAATCTTCCATCGGTTGGGTGAACTGTTCTAACCAGAATCCGTTTTCAGTGTAAGTGAGTTTCAGCATGGGTACTGTTTTCTCCTGTCAATCCCGTCTATATCGGGGAAGTAGCGGCGGAGTGGGGGGAAAGAAAGGACTTGGCTAAAAAGGTCTTCTCTCCCCCATCACTCACGAGTGACGCTGTTGTTGCCAAAATTCATTGGCAAAAGCAACAGTGGGATGGGTGGGGGCTTTAGGACGGGTTTTTAAGGGCATTCCCGCTTGTTCTGGGGTGCGATCGCCTTTTTTCCCATTACACCGTTCACAAGCGGTGACAATGTTGTCCCAACAATGTTTTCCCCCCTTAGATCGGGGAATGACGTGATCTAAGGTCAACTTGTGCCGACTTCCGCAATATTGGCAACTGTGTTTATCCCGTTTCAGGACTTCTCGACGGTTTACCGCCGGGACTTTCCAGACTCGTTCTTGGGCCGTCATGGTTAAACGAATATGAGGGGGGACTTGCAACACCAAACTGGGAGACTTGACTTGCCACCCCACGGGTAACTCGGTGTCTGGGGTTAAAAAGTCCACAGGTTCAGCTTTCCCGGTGACTAACAGCACAATGGCCCGACGAATATTAATCCGATTTAAGGGTAAATAGTTTTTTGAAAAAACAACCACTGAATGGTTGAGGGTTTCCGTTAGACTCGTCACGACTGTAAACTCCTTGCCGCAGCGTAAGTTAATTGAGGATTCCCCGAATATTTAAAACCCGCTTACTCTCTCAGGAGGAAGCGGGACACGATAAAACCGATATTTGGGTTTTATTTGGGTACAGTGGGGTTATATCTGTACCTCCCGCTTGTCTGATGAGGGGTTAAGGTTTCCTCATCTTGTCCCGAATAACCACCCAGAGGGTTAATGACTTGATCGCCAATGGATGCGTCTAGGGGTTTATTATTCTTGTGTGAATAATTTTGGGAATTATTTTGGGAATTATTTTGAAAATTGCTTGGGTTTAGTTGGATTGGGAAAAGTCGCCAACCCATGACATTTCGGGTATTTCTGTGATCTAAATCAATTTGATTAAAATCAGTGTGATCTAAATCATGGGTGCTTTGGGACGGGTTTGAGAGGTGACTCTCATTTGCCCTGTTAAGTGTGATACAACCCCGTCTGAGGATAGTCCCTAAGACTGTCCAAAAGACGGGAAACTGGATGCTTGCTGCTACATCACACACAGCTACACCGCGTCTGTCTTCATTTCCCTCTAGAAGACAAGAGAGGAGGAAAGGAAGTAGAGATTGGGGAGTAGCTGGGGTGTACAGAAGATTCACAGTAACCTCTTGAGTTAGGGGGACATACAACCTGCAAAGGGACAATGGCGACCCAAAACTTTCTTTAGTTGAGGGGTTGCCAAAACCCGTCTTTTACATACTACACTTGTAATACTAATATGTCCACAATTATTGGAGGAAATTTCGTCGATGCGTACTTTACTTCGGACTCGAACCTCAACTACGGAAATGGAAGTGACCAGTATTCGCCTCGAAAGAGAGTTAAAAGAGAAGCTGAAAGAATTGTCTGGAAGCACCGGATATCAGGCTTTGATCCGTGATATTCTCTGGAATTATGTCCAGCATAAGTCGGGAGATTATCGACCGCAGTTTACTAAGGCAGATATTCGCGCTAGTATTCATGCGATCGCGCAAAAAGACGAACATTGTGTCCTAACGGGCAAGGTAATACCCGAAAATACACCCATGCTACTTGGCCTCACCGCTAATGGTGATCTTGTCCCCCTCAGTCCCGACAGTCTCGCTGCGTAACTGTCAATATCCCCCCCATTGCATCAACCGAGGTTGTGTGACACCGCAAGAGAGAAGCAAGTTACACAACCTCTTTATCAGTAAACAGTAATCAGTAATCAATTAACAATTATCCATTATCCATTATTCATTACCCAAAAAAACTTGATTAACGGTTAAGGGAAAGTCTGGGAAAGTGGGAGAAATAATGGGATCATCGCTACGAAACTGCTGTATTTCGTATTCCTCCTCCACTAACCGACAAACTGTGAAAGTAGGTTGTTTGGGTGAACCAATGTAACGTCGTCCCCCAAGACCTAAATAATCGAGAATCCAATATTCACCAATACCAATACTCTCATAATCGGACATTTTCAGGGCATAATCATCACGCCAATTGGTAGAAACCACCTCAACGACCAGTTTAACCGATTTTCCTTGCTCAATCACTGAGGAACTTTCCCAACGGGACTCATTCACAAGAGACGGTCGATTGACCACCGCAATATCTGGTTCATACCCTGTATCTTCCGAAATTTTTAGGATACATTCTCTGGGAATAAAATAAGGCACTTGCAAGGAGTCAATTTGGTTATTTAACTGCTTTATAACAAACCCGGCAATTTCTGAATGTTTCCCTCTCGGTTTTGGCATTTCGACAATTCCCCCTCGTCTCAATTCATAGCGGTGATGAGTATTTTCTGGATACCAATCCAAGAATTGCTGCATTGAGACGGGTTGTTTATCCAATATGGCAACCATAGCTTTTCGTTAGTCCTGCTTCAACGCTACTTTATTTCTAGCACAATTTGGCTCAAAGTCACGGCAGTTAATGGCTTGTTCAGAACAAGCAGTGTAGGGATGTATTGTACATTTCAAGTAATAATCCCCTGTGAAAAATGTACAGTTATTACAAGGAATTTGATGCAGTCGCTTAAAATAAGCTAAACCATTTTGCAGCATTTGTCCTAGATTCCAGAATAATAACGGCAAACTCAACCAAACGACTAAAGAAAGGAAGGGAGCAGGAATTAATTGATGAACTTGTAGTAGATAAAAAGAAAGCATTATTTTTGTTGAAAATTAACCAATCAAAAAAATAGTCTCCAAAAAAAGTAGGGTGGGCAATTGCCCACCCTCTTCATTATGTTTTCAAGGGCATGACAACCCTATGAAAACAAGGTCAGGTAGGAAACTTTTAAAAAACTGATCGAAGGTAACGTTTTCAGTTTTCAGTTATAAAAAATTGTTTTACAAACCAAACTCAGACTTCAACTGTTTAACCCAAGTTTGGATGCGTTCTTCCGTGAGATCAGACTGATTATCTTCATCTAATGCTAATCCCACAAATTTACCATTTTTTACCGCTTTTGAGGCAGTAAAATCATAGCCCTCCGTTGGCCAATATCCCACAGTATTACCGCCCTGAGCAGCAATTTTTTCTTCTAAAATGCCGATCGCGTCCTGAAAGTTATCGGCATATCCAACTTGGTCGCCTGGGGCAAAATAGGCGACTTTTTTACCATTAAAGTCAATATCATCTAACTCTTCAAAGAAACCTTCCCAGTCTGCCTGTAAGCCGCCAATATCCCACGTCGGACAACCGACAATGATGCACTCATACTCATTAAAATCGTCTGCATCGGCATCGGCAATATCGTGTAGTGTGACAACGCTATCGCCGCCAAATTCCTCTTGAATCGACTCAGCAATGGTTTCTGTATTCCCGGTTTGTGTTCCAAAAAATAGACCAATTTTTGACATCGTAACTCCTTGTGATTATTTGGGTTATGAATAAAAGTGTGTTCTCCTCACAAGGAAAGAATCTCTGTGTTTTCGGTGATGAATCAGTTGCCGTCTCGGAACAACTTTAGTAATTGACCAATCCTTCGCCAATTAAACGTAATGCCTCTACATTATTCAGGAGTAAATAGGCTAAGGTTGCGCCGCCAATTCCACCAATGAGAAAACTGCTGGCAAACTGACTCCATCCCTCTGCGGTTTGTACCGTGGCGGGTACATTGGGAATGGTGGCCGTGAAGGTGGGACGCGGGGTGGTTTCCCAGCGTTTAATGGATGAGTTGCTGCCATAAACTGAGAGCGCGATCGCAATTACAATAATGACACTCGCTGCACTCATCAACCCCGACAAATTCGCCGCTTCCGTATCCTGTAACGGACTCAACACCACAAAGGGGCCAACCAACCAATATCCGTGGGCCATGCCAATTTCTAACCCCCGGAAAAAGGGCGACACCCCACGACGATACAAAGGTAGATTTTGCAGGAATTTCAAAGTGACATCTGCTGCATTGACAGACTGAGAGAGATTATTGTCAGCTTTGGGCATCTCCCCCTTATTAAAATCAAACCCCGCTTCAGCCCCCCGGGCCCGGATAGCGTGCCAAATATGTCCCGCTAAAAAGAGGACTGCCAAAACAAAGTGGAAGGTCGCTAACCAGCCCCGCGCAGAGATTTCGCCTGTGGTTGCCTCTAACACCCCAGAAGGCCCGTAGAAGACTTCCGGATAGACAGTATCATTCACCGTGACAAAATAGGCGGCAAAGAAGCCCATATAAGCCAACGCTCCAATACTGTAGGATAAATAGGCTTCTCCGGAATAGATTAAAATGCGTTTTGCCCAGAGGAAAGGTTGGGTCAAGATATGGAAAATGCCACCAACGAGGCACATTAACCCCACCCAGATATGTCCACCAACGACATCCTCTAGGTTATCCACTGCGGCCATGCCTTGCGGCCCGTGCTGGCCGACTAAATAGCCGAAAATAGTAACTGGGTTAATGGTAGGATGATTAATCACTCGTACTGCCCCTTCGCTACCAGCCCAAGGGTCAAAGAGTCCTCCCCAAAACATGGCTTTGGCGACCAATAACCAAGCCCCAAACCCTAATAACATCAAGTGGATGCCGAGAATGGTGGTCATTTTATCTCCGTCAGTCCAGTCGTAGCCGAAAAAGCCAGTGCTGCTTTCGCTATCTTCGAGGACTTCGGGGCCAATGAGGGAGTGATAAAGCCCCCCTGCGGCTAAAACTACCGAGGAAACAATATGTAAAACAGCGATGACGAAGTAGGGATAGGTGCTAACAATTTCGCCCCCTGCCCCGACACCAAAGCCTAATGTCGCCAAATGGGGCAACAGGATTAAACCCTGGTCATAAATCGGCTGTTCGGGATTAAAGCGAGAAATTTCAAAAAGGGTCATTCCCCCCGCCCAGAGGACAATGAGTGCCGCATGGGCGATATGTGCGCCGAGGAGTTTGCCGGAGAGGTTGACGAGGCGGTTATTGCCTGCCCACCAACCGACACGGGGAATTTGTTGTTTGTACGGACTTTCTGTGATCACTGCGGTCATAGTTCAATCTCCTTATGCGGCTTGTTCAGAAGGTTGTGCAGGGGTGGCTTTGGGGTTGATGCGACCTTTGCGGAAGTCGAAACCGCGCGATCGCAAGGCGTGCCACAAATGCCCCTGAAGGAAGAAAAAGGACAGCCAAAAATGTGCATTGGCCAGCCATATCCGAGAAGTGACAAGATCGGGATCAGGGGATGAGAAATAGGGCAAAACATTCTGGCGAATGACCAACCCCGGCCCGTAGAAAACTTCCGGATAAACGGTGGTATTCACCGAGATGTAAAGGGTGGCAATAAAGCCCATGAGAGCTAATGCCCCTAAACTGTAGGAGAGATAGGCTTCTCCCGACCACACAAACAAGGAGTGCGTCCAAGCATAGGGTTGGGTGGCGATATGAAAGAGGCCGCCGCCAATTAACAATACGCCAATCCAGATATGTCCCCCAACGACAACATCTAGATTATTGACTCCAGCAATCCAAAATTTACCCATTGTCCCGAAAAGATAGCCGAAAATCACGGCAGGATTGAGGGTGGGATTGCTGATCACGCGGACATCAGCCACGTTGGGATCATAGAGGCCGCCGAAAAACATGGCTTTGGCCACCAAGAGAAACGCCCCAATCCCCAGTAAAACTAAATGAATACCGAGAATGGTGGTCATTTTGTTGGTATCCCCCCAGTCGTAGCCAAAAAAGGAATTTTCATCTAACTTTTCTGGCCCCTTGAGGGCGTGAAAAATGCCGCCAAAGCCCAAAAAGGCAGAGGAAATCAGGTGTAATGCCCCAATCACAAAATAGGGATAGGTGCTGACAATTTCGCCCTCTGCACCCACACCCCATCCTTGCGTAGCGAGGTGCGGGAGGAGGATTAACCCCTGTTCGTACATGGGTTGTCCGGGGTTAAATTGATTCACTTCAAACAGCGTCATCGCGCCAGCCCAGAGGACAATTAAGCCTGCGTGGGCGACGTGCGCTCCGAGGAGTTTCCCCGAAAGCTCCGTGAGGCGGTTATTCCCTGCCCACCACGGGGCTGAGGATTTTAAGGTTGGGTCGGCTGTTTCCAGCATCTCTACCTCCTTGAGAAAGATTTACAGGTCTCCAGCAACTATTGAGAATATTATGCAATAAAGCTGGATTGCACTCATCCTACAGTATCCGGATTTAATTGAAAATATATTTCAATTAAAAAAAAATTATTTTTTCTTATTGATGGGGTTTAGATTGATAAATTGAAGGGCAGCAAAACTCTAAAACCCTGATATATTAAGATTTTAGGCGGTTTATTTTTGGTGAGCCACGGAGATGAACTAGCGGTGGGTTGGGTCGCTTATTGCAATTAGTTGCAAGTAAAAGCTGATCCCGATCGCTCAGTGTTTGCAGTTTTGTTAAGAATGAGTAGCACTACTTCAGAGGTAATACGGAATCTAGAGCTTATTGATAAAAAAATCAACCCTGTTTCGTTGCAGAGAATCTACTGGATAGGAGGAGTTTTTGTCTTAATCCGGTTGTTTTTTGTGAGCTTGAATTCGTTTTTTAATGGCAATTTCTTGCTCTTGCCGTTTATGAGCAATTACCCAAGATAAGGTAGTAGAAATGACAACTAAACTAAAAAACATAGCAATAAAAATCTCACAAATTGCCGTGACTCTGGCCGCAAAAGAAGCGGGGTGAATATCCCCATACCCTACGGTAGAAAAGGTGACAATAGAAAAATAAATGGCCAGAAATCCATCTTGGATTCCCGAAAAATGATGGGGGTTTTGTCGTAATAATTCTGTATAAAAACTAGCAAACCCTAAAATAATCGTTAAAAACCCTAAAGCTAATAGTAGTAATACAAAAGGGAAACGATTGAGTGAGGGAATAAAATGATACTCTTTAAACTGTTTTGTCCCTTGTTTAATCTGCATTTCGACATCTAATCCTGCCCCGCGAAAAACCTCTGAGACTAAACAAATAATTAATCCTAAACCTGATGATATGGTTAAAACAGAGCAAACAAACCCCACATTTAACGAAAATTCTATGGACAAAAGCTCAAAAATGTTAATAATGGCATAAATTAAAAAGATAACACAAGCGACACTAATAATTTTACGAGTTAAAATAACAGGAGAATGGCGTACATAGGTTGAGGTTGCCATCACTTCGGTTTCCTGATGAGAGAGGGCATTCATGACCGTAATTTTTTCGGCGAGGGTTTCGGCAATTGCCTGTACAAAGTCCTCATCTGTAAAACCTTCTGGCGAAACTTTTGGATTAACTTGAGACATAATATTTAAAACAGTAAACAGCATCTGAAGGCAGAGGGCAGAGGGCAGATGTTGGAACAAGGAGCAAGTTAACCTAAAAAGGTGGTCAGAAACTAATTACAGTAACGCTTTTAGCCAACTTTCAGCAATTTTTAGGTTCACCGAAAGTAATATAACTCTTGCTTCATGAGATTGCGCGGGTCATTGAATCAGATAAATTAGTAAGGGATGGGTGAGTTTTCTGCCTTGAGAGCCTGTGAAGCTCTGAATTTCTCCCCATCCCCGACAGCCGCTTTAGGGAATGCCACTAAAATCAGTCAACATTACGCTGTTGGGGTCTGATCTTCAGTATCCCGAACAATTAACGCAACTTCAACTTTATTTTCTTCCTCCTCGGGTTGGCTAATTTTAGCGACAATATTGGGGCCAAAATACTTTTCAATGCGCTCTTGACGGGTTTGCCAACTGTCCAACGGTACAAAGGGGGAATTGAACTCTAAAATGAGCGCGTAATAGCCATCGATTGCTTCCTCTCGGATAGCCTGTAAAACAGGGCGTTCGTCATCAGAGGGACTTAAATCTAATCGTTCTAAAGACTCATCTAAATGTGCTTCTTGGCCATAGCGATAACGGGTGACATCTTTGCGGATTTGGTTTTGGGTGTCGGTGGCCTGTTGGTTGCGTAACTCGACGACATCGGGGGGAGTCGGATGACTATAAGGGGTGGGTTTTAATTCCGCCGATTTTAACGCGAGTCCTCCCAGTAACAGGGGAACACCGTAGAAAAAGCCAATTAAATTTAAGGTGGGTTTACTCAACCCGTAGGCCACAAACCCCATCAGGGTTAGGACCCCACCCACAATCAGAAAAACTTGTCCAAGGGGAATGATTCTAAACATAATTTGATTGCTTGCGTTTTCCCGTCTCTATTCCCCACTGGGGAGAGACATTGATCTAGAATCGTCGCACAAAATCCCAATCTCACTGGGGACTATTCTCGTGCAAGGGATTCTTCTCCATTATCCCCCGTTCTTCGTTAAGATTGTTTAAGCCAGTCTCTATTTTTTGTGGAACAGGAGCGATCGCTATGCCCGAACAACTAGATCAGCAAACTCTGAAACAGCGCGTGGAAAAACTCCGCAGTCAGCGCGAATTTCTCTTAAACCTCCTCGAACAGCCCGATCTAGGCAATCTCCGTCTTGACGTAAACCAAGCCTTAGAGGAGTTAGACGAACTCTTAGAAGAATACGACGAAACCTTCTCCTCGAACTAGACGGGAGAGCAAACCCCATCAACGTCCTTGAGTCCGGGTGATGACTGGGGTGATCAACTCTAAAATGGCGCGATCGTTAAATTCACTCGCCCAATCTAAAATCTGTTGGCTAAACTCCGCATAACGGCTATCTTGCTGCTCAAGGCGTTGGGCCTCTCGTTCAACGCCATCAATATCCCCAATCCGCGCATACTGATATAACCGGGTCAACTCCTCCGCCCTAGTTTCTGATCGGGGATTATGGGGAGGGAATGTCGCATGAGAGTAATTACCTTTTATTCCTATAAAGGGGGAGTCGGTAGAACCCTCGCTGCTGCTAATTTTGCTGTTTATTTAGCCAAATTAGGGTTAAAAACAGTTGTCATTGATTTTGATTTAGAAGCGCCCGGAATTGATGCTAAATTCGCACTTCCTCCTTTAGCCGATAACCAAAAGGGAATCCTAGATTATATCCTAGAATTTCAAAAAACTAATCAAGACCCAGAAAATATTAAAGAACTCTGTCGAAATATTCCGTTAGATGATGGTGAAAATGCAGAAACACTTTGGTTAATCCCCGCAGGTCAATATCTCGCTGAAACCTATTATAAAAAATTAAATCAACTCGATTGGGGAATAATTTTTTCTAAACAGCGTAATGGGGTTGCTTTCTTTCAACAGTTTTTGTCCCATTTAGAGACAGAACTTGCTGCTGATTTTGTCATTATAGACTCTCGAACCGGAATTACAGAAATTGCCGGGTTATGTACTCAACAGCTTGCGGATGAGGTAGTGATGCTTTCTTCTCTCAGTTCAGAGAGTATCCGAGTCACTAAGCATATTAAGCAGCTAATACAAAATAGTCAAGTTGCTAAAACATTAGACAAAGAGATTGATGTTAAGGTTGTGGTTTCCCGTATCCCAAAACCCGATAATTTATTAGAATTTAAAGAAAAATGTTGTGAAATATTTGAAGTTGAGGATAATAAGTTGTTCTTTCTCTTTTCGTGTCCTGCTTTAGAGTTAGAAGAATTTTTGGCAATTAATCAAGCTGAAAAAAGTGAAGAATTAGTTAGCAATTATGTGTATTTATTTTATGGATTAAATATAAAAATTGCTGATAAAAGTATTAAACAAGAAATAGAAAAAGTTAGCCGCCAAGTTCTATTACTTCCCCCTAAAGAATCAGAAAAACGAATTCTTGAGTTAGCTACTGTTTATCCTCATCCAGAAGTGTATAGAACAGCGATGCGATTTTTTAGTATGACTAAAGATACTAAAAATATGAGATTTTTTGGATGGAAACTTATTTCACTAATTTCAGAGGATGAAGAAGCAAAAATGAATCTTGCCCAAAGTTATTTAGAGCAAGCTAAAAGTACCTATCTTGATTTATCAAATGTTACAACTGAATGGTGTAAAAATGCGTTAAAGGCTATCCAACCATTATGGGGTAGCGGTAAACTACAGCTAGAGGAAATTTTTATATATGTACAGTTACTCTATAGAGATCAGCAATATCATAAAAGTCTAGAAATAGCTCTGGATTTATTGCAACCAGAGAATATTAAGAGTGCCAATCCTTGGCTTTTAGATGCCTCTGTAATTGCAGCAAACTCAGCTAGAGCTATAGGTGATTATGGATTAGCAGATGGAATTGATGAAAAAACTGGACAACTGTATGATCTTTTTGAAAGAAGCTGATTATGATTTCAAATCCGCCGTTTTTGATTGCGCCACCATCCCCGGACTAATTTAATCTCATCATAACTATAATCCTCCCCTAACACCTCCCGAATTGCTGTTAAAGACTGATCCCCTACCTGTTCGATCACCACTACAATCTGTTTTTGGCGAATTCCTGATATAAAAAAGTTAATCTCTACAGGTTGACCCCGTTCAATTAACTCACTTAAATGGGAAACAATCGTGCTAGGTTTCATCTGGCGGCGTTCGGCCATCTCCTCAATGCTTAACCCCTGCTGACACAATTGCAAGGTTGCCATTTGGGTATCCGAGGGGAGAGAAACGGGGGGTTGATGTTCATAACAAAATGCTCTGATCTCAGATAAAAACTCCTTCCCATACTGTTCTAACTTCCGTTGTCCCACCCCAGAAATATCGCCAAAATCGGCTAAAGATTGGGGTCTATCCCGTGCCATTACTCGTAAACTGGAATCATGGAAGATCACGTAAGGGGGGACATTATTGGCATCAGCAAGGCGTTTTCGGAGGCTACGAAGGCGATCAAAAAGCATTTCTGCTTCTACGGAGAGGGAAGACGTATCTTGGCTTTTAACGGCTTTTTGGTGGGGAACCGCAATGGAGACAGAACGCTGTTTCCGGAGAATTTCCCAACTCTTTTTATTCAGTTTTAACACCCCATACCCATCGGTGGTTTTACTCATTAATCCTTGATGGAGGAGGGAACGGGCGAGGAGTTTCCACTGGTCTTTACTTTTATCTTTGCCTATGCCATAGGTGGAGAGTAAATGATGACCGTATTGTTCGACTTTCTTTTTCCGGGACCCCCGCAAAACGTCGATAATATGGGTAATGCCGAATTTTTCTCGACATCGGGCGACACAGGAGAGAAATTTTTGGGCTTCAATGGTCCAATCTTCGATGGGTTGGGGGTTGAGGCAGTTGTCACAGTTGCCACAGTTACCGGGGAAACGTTCACCAAAGTAACTGAGTTGAATGGTGCGCCGACAAACTGTTCCTTCGGCATAATCTATAATTTGCCGGAGGTTTTCTTGGGCGATGCGTTGTTCGTCGGGGTTGGTTTTTTGATTGATAAAATACTCGACGCGGTAAATATCTCCTGGGCTATAAAAGAGGATACAGTTGGCGTTTTCTCCGTCTCGGCCGGCACGGCCTGACTCTTGATAATAGCCTTCTAGGTTGCGGGGTAAGTCGTAGTGGAAGACAAAGCGCACGTCGGGTTTATCAATGCCCATGCCAAAGGCAATGGTGGCTACAATGACCTGTACATCATCGCGGATGAAGCGGTTTTGGTTGTCGGTGCGCTGTCGGGAGGTCATTCCCGCATGGTAGGGGAGGGCGGCGATACCGTCACGGTGGAGACGGGTGGCGGTTTCTTCGACTTTGCGACGACTGAGACAATAGACAATGCCAGAGTTGCCGTTTTGTTGGCGGATGGCTTTGAGGAGTTGGTTGTAATTTTGTCGTTGTTTCCGTTGGACTTCGTAGTAGAGGTTGGGGCGGTTGAAGCTGGCGATGTGACAACTGGGGGTTTTGAGGTGCAGTTGTTGGATGATATCTTTTTGGACGCGCTTGGTGGCGGTGGCGGTGAGGGCGAGGACTGGGGTTTGGGGATAGCGTTGGCGGAGGCGTTGCAGTTGGCGGTATTCGGGGCGAAAGTCGTGGCCCCATTCGGAGACGCAATGGGCCTCGTCGATGGCAAAACCTGTAATGCCGATACGGGCTTGAATATTGTCTAGGAAGTCGAGAAAGCCGGGGTTGAGGAGTCTTTCGGGGGCGACGTAGAGGAGTTTAATTTTGCCGTTGAGGATGGCTTGACTGCGCGATCGCATTTCTGACAATTCCAAGCTACTATTCAGAAACGTCGCCCCAATGCCATTATCCAACAACGCATCCACTTGATCCTGCATTAAGGCAATGAGGGGAGACACCACCACCATTAACCCTGGTTTCAGTAACGCTGGGAGTTGATAACACAGAGATTTTCCGCCCCCTGTCGGCATGACAATTAATAAATCTTGCCCTTGTAAGGCTTCTTCAATAATTTGCCGTTGTCCCGGACGAAAGCTATCGTAGCCGAAAAACTGCTTTAGATAGGTTTCTAATGTGTGAAGCTCGTACATTACGTCCCAGTTTATCCCCTCCGTATTGTCCTACAAACTGGAAGGGGTGGCAAGGGGAGTTGATAGTTGATAGGAGAGATAGGGGAGATAGGGGAGATGGGAGAGATAGGGGAGATAGGGGAGAGAGGG
>NZ_JAQMSD010000193.1 GCF_028330525.1 Spirulina sp. CS-785/01 | reverse complement strand
GTTTTGTGTAGCTCGTTTTGTGTAGCTCGTTTTGTGTAGCTCGTTTTGTGTAGCTCGTTTTGTGTAGCTCGTTTTGTAGAGCTTGTTTTTTGTAGGGAGGTTTCATGAAACCTCCCTACAATGTATTGAAGGTTTCTTTCTCAGAGCAATAGGGGAAGAAACCGAGTTTCTCTCCAAATTGTAGCAATGATCTGCTTGTGAAATCAGAACCCCAATTTCTCAGATAGGGTTTCTCAGAAATTTAACCTTTCCTTCTCGCACCCCACAACCCACCTAACCCCTTCGCAACCAACTCTATTCAGAGAGACGATTTTAAAATTGTCCTGAAAAATTAAGTGGCTCAAACTCACTCACTATAATACAACTAACGGGGATCATTTTTGTTAATGTAGAACCTTTCATTAAACTTTCTTACTCATGCACAGTCACTTATTACCAACTGCTGCCCTTTCTCCAACGCAGCAGCAACAGATGTTTTTACTTCTCAATACCCATTTTAAAGGCGTAAAATGGGAAGTCTTTTTACAAGACTTGAGCGAGAAAAATTGGGTCATTTTATTCACCGACACAGACACCAACCAGTTAAAAGGATTCTCGACACTTTTAATGTATAATACCCCTTATCACGGGGAAACCATTAGTATTGTCTATTCGGGAGACACCATCATTGATCCCAGTGCTTGGTCAAATTCTACCCTTGCTCGTAGTTGGATTTTAGCCGTTAATCAATTAAAAACTGAATTTGCATTAGGGAAACTTTACTGGTTACTCATTTCTGGAGGATATCGCACTTATCGCTTTTTACCCATCTTCTGGAAAGAATTTTACCCCTGCTATCAATTCCCCACTCCTGTTAATATTCAAAATTTAATTAATTTCCTCGCCAACGAAAAATTTGCTCAACAGTACGATAAAACCGCAGGAGTCGTCCGCTTTCAGCATCCTCACCAACTCCGCGACCCCTTAAAAGGCATTCCCCCCAACCGACTCAGCGACCCCCATATTCGCTTTTTTGCTGAAAAAAATCCCGGCCATGTACAAGGAGATGAATTAGTCTGTTTAACAGAGATTTGTCCGGAAAACTTAACCAAAGCAGGACAACGGATGTGGTTTGCTCAACCCCGTTCGGTTTCCTTTTCTCTCCCATCGTAATTGCTCATTTTCCCATGACAGAGGTATTTAATAACCCCCATTGTTTTATTGCTGGATGGTACTGGGTTTTCCCCAGTCGGCAACTGAAAGCAGGTCAAGTGAAACCCGTCACTCTCTTAGGTCGAGACTTGGCCATCTATCGCACTCCCACTAGGACTCCCGTTGCGGTGGATGCGTACTGTCCCCACATGGGGGCCCATCTCGCGGAAGGGAGAGTCGAAGGGGAGGGACTACGGTGTTTTTTTCATAACTGGAAATATGACACCACAGGAGAATGTGTGGATATTCCCTGTCTCGGTCATTCCCTCCCCGTGAAACTCAAAACTTGGCCCACTGTGGACGCATACGGGATGCTTTGGGTTTGGGTGGGAGACAGTCCCCCTCAAGACCTCCCTAATGTTCCGGAATTGGCGGGCCAAGAGTATGATGTGGTTTTGGGGTCCCAGTTTGAGAAAAACTGTCATCCCAATGTGGTGTTAATTAATGCCATTGATGCTCACCACTTTAACACCGTTCATAATTTCCCCTTTCATATTGTCTTCGACTGTCAAGAAATTGACGAAAATACGATTACGTTTAGCAATACCACCAGAGGGGGGGAGGAGTCTTGGTTGGTCAAACTGCTGCGTCCCTTTTACAAAAACGCCATTACCTACCAAATGTGTTACTGGTATGGCAGTACAGGGACTGTCACTTTGGGGCCTGATTTCCTGCACTTTTATATTATGTTTGCCTTACGACTGACTGAAGGGGGGAAAACCCAAGGCCAAACCATTCTCTTAACCCAAAAACGCCAAGGTGTGGGAGGATGGCTGGTGAATCGACTGTTGTTGGAGATGACGAAATGGGTGGGGAATTATTTTGCGAAAGGGGATACACGCATTTTTCAGACCATTCGCTTTAATTTAAAAACCCCTACCCCCGCAGACCAGTCTATTTTGCAGTTTATCCAACACGCAGAACGACAAATTCCCTTAACTTGGGAAACTTGGCAACCTCTTTCTGATTCTTCAGCTAATGTGAACCATACCCGTGAGGTATTATGAAAACCGCAGGATTTACCCTTCCCCATTTACAAGAGTCTCATACCCTTCAACGAGTTCTTTCTTCTGCACTTCAGTCCACTCCGTCCCATGCTTCGGTTAATTTTACGCCGTTTTGGCCGGCGAGGCATTTTAATTTACAGCAAAGTCAGTTGTTTCAAAATGCGACTGCTGACCAACAGGAGACTATCCTTGCATTGACGACCCAGGGGTTATTGGAGGAAGCGTATTTTATTGAGAAAGCAGGGGTGGGATATATGGCCAAGATGGTCATGTTGTCTGCGAGTACCGAGGAACGGATGTTGTACGCGCTGTTTAGTGCGGATGAGACCTATCATTTGGCGCAAATTATGCGGTTTTTGCCGGAGAAACCTGTGGAGACGGATGATGCGTTTTTGCGGTTTTTGGCGGATATCGTAGAATCGGAGGATAAGTCGCTGATTCTCTTTGTTTTGCAGGTGGTGTTGGAAGGATGGGGGTTGAGTCACTATCGCAGTTTAGCGCAAGATTGCACTCATCCGGAGTTGGCGGGGGTGTTGACCAGTTTTCTGCAAGATGAGTCCCGACACCATGCAACGGGGGTGACGCTGTTGAAGCAACATCCGCCGTCGGACTGGAGTATGGGGGTTATTATTGAGACGTTGGCGACGTTTTTACAGATGATTCAGGTGGGCCCGCAACGGGTGGTGAGTGCGGTTGAACAGGGGGTTGGTCATTTGGGATATGGTCAAAAGGTGCAGTTGTTTGAGGAGTTGGATACGGAGACGCAAAGTGGGGTGCGTTTGGCGAAGTTACGGTCTTTAATTGCTAAGGAGACGAGTGGGAAGGTGGTGACTGCGTTGGAGGAGAGGGGGTTATTTACGCCGTTTCCTGCGTCTCTTTGTGCGGAGTTGATGTTGTGAGGCAAGATGAGTGATGAGTGAAGTTATTGTTGATTTTGATAATTCTTGGAAACAAGGGTTAGAGGATTTTTTTGCTGAGTTTCTGGAGTTGTTATTCCCAGAGATTTACGGTTTGATTGATTGGGACAAACCTATTGAGTCGAAAGAACAAGAGTTACAGCAAATTATCCGAGAGGGGGAGCGGGGAAAACAAATCACCGATAAACTTTTTAAAGTGTCTTTGAAAAGTGAGGAAACTGTGTGGATTTTTATTCACACAGAAGTCCAAAATCAAGAAGACACAGAGTTTGTAGAACGGATGTGGCGGTATCATTATCGGTTGCGCGACCGCTACCAAGAACGAATTATTAATTTAGCTGTCTTGGGAGATAGACGCAAATCTTGGCGACCGTCTTCTTATCACTACTCTTTTGGGGGATGTGAAGTAGTTTTCAAGTTTCCCATTGTCAAGTTAGTCGATTTTGAAGAGGAGGAAAAGTGGAAAGAACTTGAAGACAGTGAGAATCCCTTTGCTGTGTTTGTAATGGCACATTTGAGGACGTTATCGACCTATGGACAACTAGATGAGCGCAAAGCATGGAAATGGACGTTAGTGCGACGCTTGTTTGAGAAAGGGTATAGTAGAGAAAAGATTGAAAAGCTCTTTCGTTTGGTGGATTGGCTGATGGCTTTACCTGAAGACTTAGAGCAAGCCTGGTTAACAGAAGTAATAGAATATCAACAGGAGGGACAAATGCCTTTACTGAGTCATTTAGAAATTTGGGCTAAAGAAGAAGGACGACAAGAAGGACGACAAGAAGGACGACAAGAAGGACGACAAGAAGGATTACAGCAAACGGTACGAGTTTTACAGGAAAATATTACTGATCTTTTAGAAAGTCGTTTTGGTTCTCTTAATTCTGAAGTGCAGGAGAATATTGCCAATTTAAATGACATTCCGAGGTTAAGATTTTTATTCAAACAAGCAATTACAATCTCATCTATCGAGGCGTTTCAACAACTGCTAGAGGAAGGATGATTAGAGGGAGCGAAGGAATGAAAACTCTGGTGGATCGTAAGTTGCAAATTAATTATCGACGCAATCAACAACAGGATCATACTCAATTACTGGATCAGGTGGCGAGTGAGTTTGATTATAACGGTTGTCGGGAGCAATATTGGAATCCAGAGGAGTTTTCTTTATTATACGGGACTCCGGTTTGGGAGCAAGCGAGTCCGTCTCAACGGGTGATTTTAAATCAACTGTATTGGGTGGCTTATTATTCCCAGATTATTTCGGCGGAAATTGCTACAATTTTCTTTAATCAAACCAGTGCTGCGGGGTTGTACGCGCAGGAGGATTTCCGGTTGGTTTGTGATATGTTGGATTTGGAATCGTCTCAAGAGCGATCGCATATTCAAGCGTTTAAGACGGTGGGGGAACAGGTGGAGTTGGCGTTATTTGGCAAGCGTATTTTTACGTATCCCATGCGGACTCCCTTTACAGAAACGATGTTATACGCTAATACTAATTATTTAAAACGATGGTGGAAAAAGTTACAGTTACACGCTTTTGGGTTGCTGTCGTCGGATAATACATTTTTAGCTTGTCAATATTTTACGGTGCGGGGGTTACGGACGTTGAATGGGAAGTTAGTGCAGCATAAGTTAAGTCGTTTTTTAGATACGTTTGCTGATCCTGAAACTGCTCCCATTCCGTCTAAAATTTCTTATTATCATTTTATGGATGAGAGTTTTCATTTTAATAGTTCGACAATTATTTCTCACGATATTATTAATTGTATCCCTAAACCGACGAAATTTGAACAGTTTGTGGCGAATTTAGGGATTCAGGGGTGTCAACGGGATCATGCTCATTTTTCGGTGGTGGTGAATGGGATTTTTTGGTATGATCCTGCATTGTATGATGCAGTTTATCAGGTATTGCGATCGCAGCATTTCAACCTAGACGAAACCGAAGCAAAACAACTCCTCATTTCCTGTTTTACCCAACCCTCCGAAGGACTCACCCGCAGTTACCAAACCCACCAAGAAGCAAGAGAGTCTTATCAAGCATATCTAGACCCCCTCAGCTATGTCTGGAAAAGCAACCGCAACATGGAAATTATGCAAAAAACTTCCCTAGAAACCTACTTAAAAACACAACAAAACGCCACCCAACAATGGGTAACAAACTAATCTCCCCCTTGTATCTTCTCTTTGTGTCCTTTGTGTCTTTGTGGTTCAACCTTAAAAATGAACAATAAAATCTTCAATAACTGGGATGTCATAGCGAAAGGATGGTATATTGCTTGTCCCAGTCGAGACATCCCCAAAGGAAAAGCAAAATCTCTCCAAATCTGTGGACAACAAATTGTCTTCTTTCGGGGAGAAGATGGCAAAATTCGCGCTTTAGATGCGTTTTGTCCCCACCTAGGGACTGATCTAGGAATTGGTAAAGTTGAACAGAATCAGATTCGTTGTTTTTTTCATCATTGGCGATTTGATGAAACGGGGAATTGTACGAATATTCCCTGTCAAGAAACGATTCCCAAGAAAGCGAAATTACAATCCTATGCAACGGATGAGAAATATGGGTTTATTTGGGTTTATCCGGATGCAGTTGCAGAGTCAGGGGTGGCCGAGTTTGATGAGTTAAACGGTAAAGATTATATGGCCCTTGCAGATCAACCCTTGACTCGCAATTGTCATCACCATATTTGTATGATGAATGGCATTGATGCACAGCATTTAAGGACGGTACATAAGATTAATATTAGCATGGAGTTGTTGTTAGAAGAGAATGAGACGGGGAATATTATTGATTTTACCTTGCGGGGGGAGTTTCCGAGTACGACTTTGCGGGAAAAGTTGGGACAAAAGCTATTAGGAAAGAGTTATGAATATACCATGCGGTATGCGGATGGGTGTTTGGGTCTTTTAACGATTATGAAGAATGTTAAATTTTTTCCTCCGTTACACATGATTTATGCTTACACTCCGGTTGATGGGAAATATACGAGAATTCAACCCATTTATGTGACGGAAAAAAGAAGGGGAGTTTTGGGGTGGGTAACTGCGCGGTTTTTATTGCTTTGTACTCGTCTTGCTTACTATTTGCTACGGGGAGAAGATGGACAAATTTATGATAATATTCGCTTTAATCCTAATGCCATTTTAGAAATTGACACACCGTTGGTTAAATATATGAATTATGTGGATACGTTAGAGGTGTCTAAGTGGTCTATAAAAACCTTGGGTTAAAACCCAAGGCTAATAGCTCAAACCCGTTAAAACGGGTTAAGATGTTTAGTTCAGAGATTTATTTTTTGTAGAACCTTGGGTTAAAACCCAAGGCTAATAGCTCAAACCCGTTAAAACGGGTTAAGAT
>NZ_JAQMSD010000192.1 GCF_028330525.1 Spirulina sp. CS-785/01 | reverse complement strand
TTCTCTGTTCTAGGTGTCTGATGAGTTCTTTCACGCTCACAGGAGTCTGTTCCCAGTCTTTGCTGGGTATTTTTATCCCTCCTATCGTGATCTTCTCTTCCATGTCTCTCAGTTTACACTATTCCCCCCCTGAATAGTTACGATATGAAAAATGCGGTTTTACCCATAGAACCCCTTAGCGAGGAAAGTCATAGACCATTTTGGTCTGTAATGATTCCTGCTTATAACCGAGTGGACTATCTTAAACGTACCCTAGAAAGTGTTTTAGCGCAAAATATTCCTCCGGAGCAGATGCAAATTGAGGTTATTGATAATGCCTCAACCCTGTCAGATATTGCGGCCTTAGTCCGAGAAATAGCAGGAGAGCGAGTGTCTTGTTATCGACAACCCTACAATGTGGGAATGGCTGAAAATTGGACAACTTGCGTACAACGAGCAAAGGGATATTGGGTTCATATCCTCCATGATGATGATATCGTATTACCGGGATTTTATAAAGCCTATCAGCAGGTCATTGAACAAACTGAAACTGGGATGGTAGTTGGCCAAGCCGTTATTGTGGATGAGCAAGAAAACTGGTTAAATATTTCGCCGTATTTAGAGAATGGTGAAGGGGTGGTGAAGAATGCACAACAGGTGCTTTCTGGGATGAGTTTGTTAACTTGTCCTGCGGTGGTTGTTGCGCGGAAAAGTTATGAAACGTTAGGGGGATTTAATCGTAATTTAATTCATGCGATGGATTGGGAAATGTGGGTCAGAGTTGCGACTTATGGCCAGGTGGGATGGGTGAATAAACCCTATTGTTTATATCGGGTTCACTCTCAGTCGGGGACAAAGTTAGCTACATTAAAGGCGGATACTATTAAGGATGTTTTGAAGGGGATAAAAATTATTGAAAATTATTTTCCAACTACCGATAAGCGGGAAGAATTTTATAAGAGTATTTATTATTATTTAGGACGAGCGTGTGAGGGGTATAGTTGTCAGTTTGCGTTAGAAAAGAAATATAAATATGCTATTATTCATGAGTTGTTTATGTTGCGGTTATTGCCGTATAAGTGGCACGCTTTGGGGAGTTTTTTGCTGTGGCTGAAAATGATGTTGGGGAGTTGGGTTAAGGGATAATTGGTAATGGGTAATCGGTAGTTGGTAATTGATAGTTGAACCACAAAGGACACGGAGATGGGGGAGATGGGGGAGATGGGGGAGAATAAATAACAAATAACCAACAACAAACAACAAATAACAACCCCTATTCTACCGTGAGAGCAATTTTACCGACGGTGTGGCCGGACTCGCTGTGGCGGTGGGCTGCGGCGATTTCTGAGAGGGGATAGGTGCGGTCAATGAGGGGGCGAATTTGACCTTTTTCAATCCAACCTTTAAGGATATCTAAATCTTGACCGTTGGCCTGATAAAAGATAATTTCGGCTTTTTGGAAGGGGAGGAATTGAGCGATCGCGCCTAAAATCAAACTATCCGGCATGGGTAACGTCGTCACATAATGCCCTTGAGGGGTTAAAACCCGCCAACATCGCCAAAACGAAGTCATCGCCACCGCATCAAACACACAATCATAGCGTTGTGATCCTTGCCAAAAATTGGTGGTAGTATAATCGATCACCTGATCCGCCCCCAGAGACTTCACTGTGTCCAAATTGCGCGTACTACACACCCCCGTAACTTGGGCCCCTAACGCCTTGGCAATTTGTACCGCAAAACTGCCCACACCGCCCGATGCGCCGTTAATTAACACCCGTTGCCCCTCTTGTACCTTTCCCTTATCTTTTAACCCCTGTAACGCGGTTAAGGCAGCGAGAGGCACGGTGGCCGCTTCAGTATAACTGAGGGGACTGGGTTTGGGGGCAACTAGAGACTCGGCAATAGTGGTATATTCCCCGTAAGTCCCCTTTTGTTTGGGATTTACGGTTAAACTGGCATAAACTTCATCGCCAGGTTGAAAGCGAGTGACCTTTTCGCCCACTGCTTCCACAACTCCCGATAAGTCTAACCCTAAATAGAGGGGAAATTTAGACCCAGTGAGGATTTTGAGTTGTCCTTCGCGGATTTTCCAATCAATAGGGTTCACACTACTACCTTTAACCCGCACTAACAGTTCATTTTCTGTTACTTGCGGTTTCTCAACTTCTCCGTAGTCTAATACGTCCGGTGAACCATATTGGGAGATTGTAATTGCTTTCATTGTTGGGAATAGGGTATAAAAGGCAGAAGGCAGAAGGCAGAAGGCAGAAGGGTTTTAAAGGCAGAGGGCAGTTATAGCATTATGGGGATACATTTGAGTATAGCCAATGCTGGAAAACCTCACGATGCAAGGCTTATCTCACTTAATTACTGATTACTGACTTGGACTCTGCCTAGCATTCTTCGTCCAACGGTTTTTACATACAAACCTAGGGGAAATTGATAATATTCACTGGCAAGATATAGTAAACACCCGACATGGGAAATAAAAGTTAACCCAGTCCACGCGAGGGGAAACCATGGGAATGCTGTACCGGGGAGGGGAGGAAAGAGATAAGCAGAGACTCCCATAATCAGGGTAGGTAAGGTGACAAAGGCGATCGCAGCTACCCCATATTGCCAGTTTATCGCTAAAACGTGGGAGGGTTTTCCTTGCCAGCGTTTGCCATTCCAATACCATTGGAGTCCTACTTGACTATCTGCTAGTTTGAGGGATTGTTCCTCAAATTGGGGGGTAAAAATATGCTGACAAACGGAACAACTCATCGCTTCCATGAGGGATAAACTCTGAATGTCTCCGCAGTGACAGACGGGACAAGGATAAGTTCCGGTTTCTTGGAAGGGGACATGAGGCATGATTTTTTAGATTAATTATCCATTATCAACTATCAAAACGGTTTAAAAACCCTTGCATCATCTTGGCCAGTTGTTTCAGTTTAACGGGTTTGCTAAGATAGGCACTTGCACCTGCTTCTAGACATTGTTCCCGATCGCCATCCATGGCTAATGCGGTTAATGCGATAATGGGTAACTCTTGGAACATTGGATCATTGCGGAGAGTGGCAATGGCCGTTAAACCGTCCATCCCTGGCATTTGGATATCCATTAAAATGAGTTGGGGATGATACGATCGCGCATATTCTAACGCTTCTTGACCATCTCCAGCCACCATTAAACGGTATCCCTTAGCCTCTAAATAACTGGTAATCGTAAACACATTATTAGGATTATCTTCCGCCAGTAAAATAAGCGGTAACTCCTCACCCACGGCCATTACCTCGTCCTCATCAAAAGACTCTCTCCCCTGAGTCCCATCATAGTGTGGGGGTTCATAGGGTAATTCAAACGCAAATTGACTCCCCACCCCCACTTCACTACTCACCCCCACGGTCCCCCCATGGAGTTCCACCACTCGTTTCACTAAAGATAATCCTAACCCTGTCCCTGCATATTGACGATTTAAGGCACTGTCAATTTGCACAAAGGGTTGAAAGAGTTTTCTTTGGTGTTCGGGTGCAATGCCTATCCCGGTATCCTGTATCATAAAACGGACAAAGGCCGACGAGAGTAAACGCACCTCTAAGGTCACTTCTCCCCCTTCTGGGGTGAATTTAACGGCATTATTGAGTAAATTAATGAGGACTTGGCGGATGCGTCGTTCATCTACCACCAGTTGCGGTAGGTTGGGGGACACATCCACTTGGAGTTGCAATTGTTTTTTCTGGGCCTGTCGTTGGACAAACTCAATACTAGAAACACAAAGAATATTGGGATCAGTGGGTTTTAACTCTAGGCTAAATTCTCCCGCTTCAATTTTCGAGAGATCAAGAATATCATTGATTAATTCTAAAAGGTGTGTCCCACTGCGTTCAACGGTTTGGAGTGCCTTGCACTGTTTTTGATTTAATTTCCCAAAAATCTCCTCTTGTAACCCTTCCGTCATACCGAGGATAGCGTTAAGGGGGGTGCGCAGTTCGTGACTCATGCTAGCGAGAAACTCGTCTTTGAGTTGGGTGGCCCGGATGAGTTTTTGATTCGTCTGTTGTAACTCAATTTCTGCGGCCTTGTGATCGCTAATATCAACATTCACTCCGATCATCCGTTGAGGTTGGCCTTGATCATCCCGTTGGATCAGAGAAAATGCTTGTAACACCCGAATCGTCCCATCGGGATGAACCACCCGGAATTCTCCCCCAAAGTTTTCTTGTCCAGCTAACGCTGCTTCAATGGACTCTTGGCAGCTTTGACTGTCCTGGGGATGGAGGCAATTTTTCCACGTTTCATAATACACTTCCTTCTGCTCTCGACTCACCCCGTAGAGATCATACATTCGGTCATTCCAATAAATGCGATCGCTGCCAATTTCCCATTCCCAAATCCCCAATTCAGCAGCATGGACGGCCACTTCTAACCGTTGGGAAACTCGTTGCAGTTCGCTATCCCGTTGGTCAAGGGCCTGGGTTCGTTCTCTTACCCGTTCTTCTAAGGACTGGTTCAGGTCTTGTAAGGCCCGTTCGGCCTGTTGACGTTCTTGGAGTTCAATTTGGACTTGTTGATAGGTCTGTGCTTGTTGAATGGCCACAGAAACTTGAACCCCCAGTTGTCGTACTAACTCCACTTCATCTTCGGCCCAAGGGTGAGGGTTTTCCCGATAACTGACAATCATTAACCCCCAGAGTTGATTTTGAATGACAATGGGGACCATTAATTTAGCCCGAATGCCAAATGCTAACAACATTTCTTGGTGACAAAGCGTCATGGCCTCCCCATAGACATCATTGACAATGCGGAGTTTCCCTTGACGGTAGGGTTCAACCCATTCCGGGGAGACACAGGGATCATCGACTTTGCTGTGTAGGACAGATTCTTCGGGGTGAACGGTGGACTCGGCCACCACAATGCCACTAAAATCGGCGTATAACTGATAAATAATGGCGCGATCGCAAGTCAAAATCGACCGTACTTCCTGAACCGTCCTGTCCAAAATTTCTTCTACATCGAGAGAACTGCGAATTTGGTCACTAATAGTCGCCAGTAATTTCCCCCATCGCGCTTGTTTTTCTAAAGACGCAGTTCGCGCTTGGACTTTCTCTTCTAAAGTGAGGGTGTGTTCTTCGAGGAGATGAATTTTTTCCTGTTCTAACTGACAAACTTTTTGTTCTAAGACCTCCATTAACTTATACAGTTCTAGGGGGTTCAGCAAGCGTAATAAATCACTTTGGGTCACTAACCCCACTAACTCTCCCTCTTGTCCTGTCACCACTATCCGACTGAGGAAATGCTGTTCCATCCTCTGTTTCACCGTCCAGAGGGTTTCCATGGGGGAAACGGTAAACACGGGGGTACTCATAACCGTTTGGGCTGAATAACGGTCAAGATTGAGGTTTAAAGCGTGAAATTGAACAATATCCCGTTCTGTAATGATGCCAACGGGGTGTAATTGTCCATCGGTTTTGGGTTCAGTGAGAATAATACAACTAATCTGATAGTCAGCCATTAATTGGGACAACGACCGCAGAGAGTCTTCTGGACTCCCACACACCACCTTGGTGACCATTACTTCGGCCACGGTGCGTAACCGCAGTAATTCCACCGGACGCACTGCATAGCGCAAACTTTCCTGAGTCACTAACCCAACTATGTGGCCTTGCTCATCTACAATGGGCAAATGGCGAAAGTTGTGTTGTTGTAATAAACTAAGTGCCGAAAAAAGATCAGTAAAGTCAGACTCCCGTAAGGTAATAGGGGTGGGAGTCATCACCGTTTGTACAGTTAGGGTGTCTAGGGGTTGGGAGGAGAGACTGAGTTTTACCATATCGCGCTCGGTGAGAATCCCCAAACATTGCTGATTCTCCACTACTAAAACGCAACTGGAACGCGCTGCAATTTGTAGGACTTCTTGATGATAGTCTGGGGGTCTAGGAGTCGTAGCACAGGCAGTTTGTAGGCCACTCATTTGCGCGATCGCTTCTAACACCGTTGCCGTTGGAGCAACTTGCAACGGGTCACGAACGATCGCCACTTGGAGTTCAGGGTTAGGGGCATGAAAAGCCATTCAACAAGAGGGGGATAAATAAGTATTGGCAACTGTACATATTATTGTACAGTTGTCCATCGTTTCTGGAATGATTCACAATCGGTAATAAGACCTAAAGAGGGGGCTTAATTATCTATAACTTACAGTTATCTATTTAGATACAAGAATTTATTTTTTGTCTTAAAACCGCAAGTTTACAAAAATTAACCAAAAAAAAGTCCTGATCCGAGGAACGAATTTGCGCCGTTTGGTACAATAAAGGCCCCTTGACAAAAAATTAAAATCCAAAGGCGATTTATGTCTAATTGCCCCCCAACCCACCTCAATTCCCCATTTCTCCGTTAATCTCTCCCCAAATTCGCTCATTTTGAAGGGACTCGATGCACATTTTTAGCCCCCCAGTCCGTCCCGCGATTTGACAATTTTCACATTATGTGGTAGGGAAGCGTTTTTAGTTGCTAATAGACATATAGCACTTGGCAATATAGTTTAAATGCGTCTTAGCTTAATGAATTAAGGAGCAACCATAACCTGATCCCGTCCTGCCGCCTTAGCGCGATATAACGCCGCATCTGCTGCTTGTAGGATAGCGTGACCCGTTGCTCCATGTTGGGGAAAAGATGCCACCCCGAAAGAAGCCGTCACCTTTAAAGGCTTCCCTTGATAATTCATAACCAATTGATTGAGGGCCTGACGGATATCTTCAGCCCGTTGGACCGTAATCTCCAAAGAGGCTTCCGGTAATAAAGCCGTTAATTCCTCCCCCCCATAGCGACAAGCCACATCAGACCCCCGTACATTCGCTTTTAACAGGTTTGCCACCGACTCTAGGACATAATCCCCGGCCTCATGGCCATAGGTGTCATTTAAGCGTTTAAAGTGGTCCACATCAATCATAATCACCCCCAGGGCGTAATCTTGTCGTTGCGCTCGGAATAACTCCTGAGTGAGATATTCCTCCAAATAACGGCGATTAAATAACCCCGTTAAAGCGTCGCGGATGCTTTGGTTGCGGAGGGTTTCCCGGAGGTTGAGGTTGGCAATGGCTAACCCCATTTGCTCCGCCACCGTCTGGGCCAATTGTTGTGTGGCCGCCGAAAACTCATAACCCGATGCAGCACTTAAATGAAATAACCCCAAGGTTTCCCCCTGAGCAATCATGGGGACACAGAGGGTATGGACAGAGACAGGAGTATGTTTACAATGGAGATTGGGATGTTTCGCCTTGGCCTGATAGACTCGTCCGCGACGTAACCCCCAACAGTCAGACGGTTCAAAAGTGGTAATTTCAGGGGATTCTGTTCCCCAACTAGCAATATTTTCCACCAAATTCCGAGAGGAGTGAGTAATAAAAATCCCCCCCGAACAGTTCGGAAACAGGGGTTCAACTAAATGCGCGATCGCGCTACAGGCTTCTTCCACCGTCAAACAGGCTTGGAGAAAATCACTAATCTCGCTGAGAATCGACATTTCCTCATTCCGTTGTTTCAAGTCCCGAATGCCCACCTCTAACTGATGATTCGCCTCTTGTAAGGCTCTCTCGGACTGTTTAATATTGGTAATATCCCGGAACGTCACCGCAAAGCCATCCCCCAACTGCACCGCAATATTTTCAAACCAACAATCAATCCCATCATAGTTGTAATAAAACTCCCGTTTCTGGGGAGTTCCCCGTTCCACCACCTGCACATACATATCAAACAACCCTTCGGCCCGGTTGCCAGGCATTTCTTCTAACAAGCGACGGCCAATTAACTGGTCTGGAGTCCGGTTCACCATTTTACAGGCCGTGGGGTTACTCAATAACCATTCAAAATCGATAATTTTCCCCTCTGCGTCTCGCACGGACCGAAAAGCCATAATTCCATCTAGGGAACTATTCAAAATGCCACTTAACTGCATCTCCGAGGTTTTTAATGCGTTCTGAATGGCCACCATTTGGGTAACATCACTCAGAAGTCCCACGCAACCGTTATACTGACCATCGGGAGTCGTTAACGGGGTAATGGAGATTAACGCCCAAACCGAGGTATTATCCTTCCGTCGCAATTGGAATGGCTTTTGAGTGGCATCCCCTTGCTGTCGTTGTAAATCGAGGGGTAAATTAATCTCGTCTTCACTGTCGATATATTCATAAAACCTCATCCCCAACATTTCTAACACCGTATAACCCAACATAGAAGCCATACGCTGGTTAACAAAGGTGGTAATGCCGTTTGCATCCACCATCCACACCCCTTCTAAAGTGGTTTCAATAATCGTGCGGTACTGTTCCTCACTTTGTTGTAATGCCTGTTCTTGGCGTTTTTGTTCCGTAATATCGAGATGACTCCCCACCATCCGTACGACTTGGCCTTGGTCATCCTTGAGATGAATAGCTTTCGAGAGGACATACACGGTAAAGCCTTCTCTGTGGTGGAAACGCTGAGTCGTCATAAATTGCTTAATTTTCCCCTGGTTGTAGCGTTCCACCAGTTGTAAGGCTTCTTGATAGTCCTCCTCAAATATGAGGCTTTCCCACATCTCGAAGCTATTCTCTAATTCATGGTCTTCATACCCCAACATGGCTTTCCATTGGGGGGAAAAGTAAATTTCTCCGGTGATGAAGTCCCAATCCCAGAATCCCTCAGAGGAGGCTTGTAAGACGAGTTCTAGCTGATCTTTGGCGTTTTTTAGTTCTTGTTCTACTTGTTGCCGTTCGCTAATATCCCGACATACACAAATTAAGTCTCCGCTTTCATTGCGACTCAGGGCAATTTCTTGATAGAAGGTACTGCCATCTTTACGAGTGGCCAAGGCTTCTCCCCGCCAATTCCCCGTTTGGTCGAGGAGAGGGAAGATTTCTTGCTCAAAGCGTTCTCGTTCGGCCTGGGAATATAACTGATGCCAAGGTTGTCCTAATAAGTCGGCTTGGGAGTCATAGCCGAACATTTCGAGATGAGAGCGATTAATATATTGAAAAATGCCATCTTGTACAATGGCAATGCCATCAATGGCGGTTTCGAGGATTTCCAGTTGACGGTTAATTTGTTTTGTGGCTTGCTTGCGATCGCTAATATCAATATGGCATCCAATCATCCGTAGGGGGTTGCCTTGGGAGTCCCATTCAATCACTTGACCATAACAGATCACCCAGACCGTTGAGCCGTCTTTATGGCGATATCTCACTTCATTATAAAACGGTTCTTGCCCCTGACTCTGAATATGGCTGTCGAAGGTTTGCAGGACTTTGGTTAAGTCTTCGGGAAAGATCAGGGTTTGCCAAGTTTCGGGAGAATTGGTTAATTCGTGGTCTTCATACCCCAAAATGCGCTTAAACCCTGGACTCAAATATTCTTGATTGTTGGGAATATTCCAATCCCAATATCCACCGAGGACGACTTCGAGAATATTTTCGAGGAGTTGTAATTCCCGGTCCACTTGTTCCATTGTCAGTTGGTTGGCTTGAGCTTGCTTGCGATCGCGTAGCGCGGCTTGCTGTTCGCTGATATCCTGGACAATATAGGAACATTGGGGCCGTTGTTGCTCAGACCACCCCAAAAAGGCCACCCGTACTAATAACCAATAACTCTCGGTGTCCGTCTGATGTTCGTATTCAAAGGTGCAAGGTTCTCTAGTCTGCGAACTGTGAGAATAATGGTCATACCAGAGTTGTCGTCTTTCCGCATCCGGGTCCAGTTCACTCATCCATTTTCCCGTCAGTTCCTGGGACGTACAGTTAAAAAAGAGTGCTGTTGTCTGGTTATGGGACACTATACGCATATCTCCCTCCGACAACTCCACCACTCCCATCATTAACGGGGAGGAGTCGTAAAAGATACGCAAAATTTCCGTTTGCTGTTGTAAAGTTTCTTCTGCTTGTCGTTGGGCCGTCACATTGCGAAAAATCATCTGGACAGCCGGAGAGGGCGTAGAATGGGGGCTAAGTTGGAGACTCCCTTCTAGAAAAAAGGTTTCCCCCATTTTTGTCACCACTGTGAGGGTAAACTGAGTGATATCTTGGGTTTCTCCCTGTTGCAGTGCTTCCCAGAGCGGATGCACAAATTTTTGGGAGTGGGGAGCAATAATTTCAAACAGGGTAAGGTTCGCAAGTTCTTCAGTAGAGTACCCTAGGGTATTTTGCCACGTTTGATTCACATATAAAAACTGTCCATCCTCTAGGGAAACCATCTGAATGAGATCACTGGACAGATCAAAGAGGTTTTCCAAGTCTTGACAACTCTGCTGGAGGTGAGACGTTGCGGTTAAGGTGTGAACTTGTTGGTCTAAGGTTGCATTCTGTTCAGCTAAAAGTGCGTATTCGACGATATTGTAAGTTAAGAGACCGACTAAGTGGTTTTGTTCATCAATGAGGGGTAAATGGTCAATATCATACCGTTGCAAACAGTCTTGCACGGTGTTCATATCTCTCACCTTTGACGTGGAGAGGGTGACAGGAGAGGGGATCATTACATCCCACAAGACTAGAGTATCTAGAGCATCGGATAGGGTAAGCTGGAGAAGGTCTTTTTGGGTGAGCAGGCCAATACATTGCTGATTTTTTACCACTAACAGACAACTGGCCCGACCTTCGCTTTTCAGTCGTTCCAAGGCAGAATGGGGGGTTTTCTCCCGAACTGAGAGCGTTTCCGCATCATTTAAAAGCGTAATTGCCGTTTTAACTGGAGTTTCAGGACTGACGATGAGGGGATCATCAATCATTACCTCATCGACTCCAACGGAGGATAAAGAATTAGTAGAAACTGGCATCTTAGCTTATAACCTGCTCTGTTTTCTTATTGTGACAAAAATTGAGGCTAGGTGGGGATGGTATGGGGGAAAAATAGGCTTAGGCCAAGATTTCTTTCAGTCACCAGTATCTGAAGGCAGGAGGCAGAAGGCAGAAGAAAATATTCCTTGGGTTGAAACCCAAGGCTAAGAGCTTAAACCCGTTCAAAACGGGTTAAGAGAGCAACCCGGTTACAATAAGGATTAAATAAGCTGCTTTTATTTAAACACATAAAGTAAGCTGAAAAGGTAAATATTCAGGTTGACTAGACAGCCCCCCGTGTATCCCCCTTTTTAAGGGGGAAACCAGAGGAGAATTCGCGTTTGATTAACGGGGACTTTCGCTTTTGAGAGGCTTCGCCAACGGAGTATTAGTGTTAAGCGGATGGAGTCAAAGCTGATAGCTAAATGCTTACATTACCCCTTATTTTTGATAATCATCGTCTGAATAATACTATTAATCGTATCTTGGGGAAGATTTAAGGCTCGGGCCAGACTGCCTAATAACTCCTCCTCCTCGGTCGAAACTTGGCCATCGGCCAAAACCAAATCAGTCGCTACCGCAAAGGTGGTATCGTAGAGATCATGGGGTAGGGTTGCGATCGCAGCATTAAACAACGCATCAGACCCCTGACGACGCAAAATCCCACCGAGATTGTCAAACATTCGCCGCATCACATCCCCCGAATAACTGCGAAACAACCGCATTCGGCCCAAAGTCACACTAAGCAAATTAAGCTCATCCTCCGCCAAATAGCCATCGGCAGCAACCACCAGCAACATCACTCCCGCAAACCCTTCTGCTGGGCCCAGCGTCACCTGTTGCTCTACTGTCCCAGACTCCCGAAACCGATCAAATAAACCCATTTTGATTTTCCTCCCAATCTTTAAAGGTTATTGCTCTATCTTGGCTGAGATTATTGGATAATGGGTCAAGTATGAAGTTCTGTTACTATAGAGAGTCCCTAAACGTCTAACTTATAACCATATTAGCTATGCGAACTCACTACTGCGCGTCCCTGCGAGCCTCTCATATTGATGAAACTGTCACCCTTTGCGGTTGGGTGGACCGTCGTCGAGATCATGGAGGAGTCGTCTTTATTGATTTGCGCGATCGCACCGGGATTGTGCAGATAGTCAGTGACCCGGAACGCACCCCCGAATCCTACCCCGATGCCGACAGTCTCCGCAACGAATACGTCGTACAAATCACCGGACGAGTCAGCCAACGGCCCGAAGACTCCCTCAACCCCAAACTCCCCACCGGAGAAATCGAAATCTACGCCCAACAAATTACCATCCTCAACGGAGTCCGCAAACAACTCCCCTTCCAAGTCTCCGTCACCGACACCGAACAAGTCAAAGAAGAACTCCGTCTCCAATACCGTTACCTAGACCTACGACGGGAACGGATGCGGAAAAACTTGTCCCTCCGTCACCAAGTCATTAAAACCATCCGTCGCTTCCTCGAAGATCAAGAAAACTTCCTCGAAGTCGAAACCCCCATCCTCACCCGGTCCACCCCCGAAGGGGCCCGGGATTACCTCGTCCCCTCTCGCGTCAACCCCGGCGAATGGTACGCTCTCCCCCAATCCCCCCAACTGTTCAAACAACTCTTAATGGTCTCCGGGGCCGACCGTTATTATCAAATCGCCCGATGCTTCCGCGATGAAGACCTCCGGGCCGACCGTCAACCGGAATTCACCCAATTGGACATGGAAATGAGTTTCCTGTCCCTGGATGAAATCCTCGACTTAAATGAACGTCTCGTTTGTCAACTGTTCAAAACTGTCCAAAACAAAGACCTCCCCCGACCATTCCCCCGTCTCACCTATGCCGAGGCCATGGAAAAATACGGCACAGACCGCCCCGACACCCGCTTTGGGTTAGAATTAGTGGATGTATCCGCGATCGTTGCTGATTGCGGCTTTAAAGTCTTCTCTGGGGCCGTTAAAAGCGGGGGGATCGTCAAAGTCTTACCCATTCCCGACGGTGACAATATCTCCAATGTCCGCATTAAACCCGGTGGGGACTTATTCAAAGAAGCGTCCATTGCTGGGGCCAAAGGCATTGCTTACATCCGCGTCCGGGAAGGCGGCGAAATTGACACCATCGGGGCCATCAAAGACAACCTCTCCGATGAGCAAAAACAACAACTCCTAGAAGCTACCCAAGCCCAACCCGGTACATTATTATTATTTGGTGCAGGAGACACAGACACAGTAAACAAAACCCTCGACCGTCTGCGACAAGTCATTGGCCACCAAATGGGATTAATTGACCCAGAGCAAATTAATCTACTCTGGATCACAGAATTCCCCATGTTTGAATGGAATGCCGACGAAAAACGCCTCGAAGCCATCCACCACCCCTTCACGGCCCCCCATCCCGAAGATATCGACGACCTAGCCAACGCCAGAGCGCAAGCCTATGATTTAGTCTATAACGGCGTAGAAATCGGCGGTGGCAGTCTGCGGATTTATCAACGGGACATTCAAGAGAAAGTCTTCGCCACCATTGGTTTACCCCTAGAGGAAGCCTATCGTCAGTTTGGCTTTTTACTCGATGCCTTTGAATACGGCACACCGCCTCACGGGGGAATTGCTTATGGGTTAGACCGTTTTGTGATGTTATTAGCGGGAGAAGATTCCATCCGCAATGTAATTGCCTTCCCGAAAACCCAACAGGCCAGTTGTTTACTCACCGATGCCCCGGCCTCGGTGAATGCGAAGCAGTTGGCGGAGTTAAAAATTGCCTCTTTAGCGGAGGAGGACGAGGAGTAATTTTGGTGCGTTACCAAAAAGTCGAGTAAATAGCCTACTAGAGGTTAACCCCTTACAATGCTAATCCTTATAAGGAACTCGTGAAACCCTTGATTGATGGGGGGGATGGGGAAGATGGGGGGGATGGGGGAGATGGGGAAGAAAATTGAGGAATTGGCGAAAAAAGTATTTTAGAATACTTTTTGGCCTCTGAACCCCCTCCTATTCCTTGAAATACATACTTGATATGTTTTGTCAAGCATTATGTTAAAGTCTAGAACCGTAGGTTGGGTGAAGCGTAGCGTAACCCAACAAAACCCTTGTCTCTGAGGATTTCACTTACTTTAGCTCACTGAATGAGTTGTCTTCTGAGGAATCAAGAGGTACAAGTTTAATTTCAACTGCATATCCAACACTGGCTGCAATTTCCGCAAGCGTTTCTAATCGTGGAGATTGTTTACCCGTTTCAAGACGAGCAAGCTGGGGTTGCTTAATTCCAGCTTTTTCAGCTAATTCACGCTGAGTAAGTGCTAGTTTACGTCGCATAGCAATAATGGCCTTAGCTGCCTCAAATTCTGGCTGAATTGCTTCGTAATGTTCTTTTACAGTTGGATCACTGAGAAGTTTTGTTTTGAGAGATTCTAAACTCATAACTAAATTATCGGTAATATTTTTTGTAGCTAATTAAAATTTTAATAGTGATTAAGGTAAAAAACAATAAGCTGCTAGGTCTAAATCATAACTTTAAATCCTACTCTTTAATTTTCCCTCTACCTTGAAATAGTATAGCTAGTTATATTTTGAGAAAAAGATACTCAGACTGTGGATAAGACTCTAATAATATAGAGACAATGTTTATGTTAGTTATGTTAATTTTTTTAGTTTTACCAACCTTAGTATGTAAAACTAAGGTTGGTAGATATTCTTTTTTCTTTTTTTGGCAAGCTGAATATCTTTTTTTGGCCAGTCATCCCTTTTTTTTCGGATACCATGAAGTAAATAACAGGTGGAATTATGCCAGAAGTAAGCAATGCGATATTGTTTAACTCTGATTTCCAAAATTCCATCACACAAGAATTTAGTTTTACTTCTAGGAAGCTGTTCCCTAGCATCTAGTGGTCCTAATTGTTCAAAAGTTTCAAGTATCCGGAGGATGACAGCTTGAGATTTTTTATCCACCTCCTTAATCATCCAATCTTCAACATAGTCTGTGTTAATTGCGTAATTATTTTGGGTCATAATTTTTTATTACACTACAAATCAGAGTAGGCAAGATTATGACGCAAAACCTAGCAGCATCTTCAAGTTTTCAAGGTGCGGGCATCAAGACTGTTGAGTAGCCTTGATAACTTAAATGTTATCAACATTATATAGCAGTGTCAATGTTCTATAAACAATTGGATTTGATTTGTAAATTTTCCCGATTTGACCGGAAACTCACGCTTTACAATAAACAGGAATCTTTATGTATCGGTGTGAGTGAGATGGTACTGAGTTATTCTAATCAACAGTTTCTCAATGTTGCCCAAACGGAGTATCAACGGGCTTGGGTAGAAATCGATCTCCAAGCGTTACGGGAGAATGTCAGACAGTTACGGCAGATTTTAGCCCCACAAACGCAACTGATGGCGGTGGTGAAGGCGGATGCTTATGGCCATGGGGTGACGCAGGTGGCGAAAACAGTGTTAGAGGCGGGGGCCTGTTGGTTTGCGGTGGCAACGTCTCAAGAGGGGGTTGAGTTGCGGAATGCGGGGATAGATGCGCCGATTTTGGTGTTGGGGGCGATTAATAGTCCGTCGGAAATTGCGGTGGTGGCGAAATATGAGTTACAACCGACGCTTTGTACTCCCCAACAGGCGTTAATTTTTTCGGAGACGTTGGGGAAGCGGGGCCATTCGTTGGCGGTTCATTTGAATTTGGACACGGGGATGTCTCGTTTGGGGACTCCTTGGACGGAGGCGGTGGCGTTTGTGCAGTTTGTCCAACAGTTACCGGGTTTGGAGTTGGCGAGTGTGTATTCCCATTTTGCGACGGCGGATGATGTGGATGGGGGGTTTATGTATTTGCAGCAGCGACGGTTTCAGGATGCAGTGGCGCAATTAAAGGATCATGGCCTCTATCCTCCTATGCTGCATATTGCTAATTCTGCGGCGACTTTGCGCGATCGCAGTTTACATTATCATTTAGTCCGTGTTGGGTTAGCCATTTATGGGTTATATCCCTCTCCTCAGTTACAACCAGCGGTCCGGTTAAAACCTGTGATGCAGGTGAAGGCCAGGGTGACGCAAGTTAAAACCATTCCGCCGCATACGGGGGTAAGTTATGGGCATTTGTATCAATGCGATCGCGCAACTCGTATCGCAGTGGTCGGCATTGGTTACGCGGATGGAGTCCCCCGTTTATTAACCCAAAAAATGCAGGTTTTAATCCGAGGTCAAAAAGTCCCCCAAATTGGCGCAATTACTATGGATCAGTTAATGTTAGATGTTAGCAATATTCCTGATCTTCAACCCGGAGAAATCGTCACGTTATTAGGCCAAGACGGAGAGCAACAAATTACCGCCGATGACTGGGCCAACACTATCGGCTCAATTTCTTGGGAAATCCTCTGTGGGTTTAAGAAACGCCTACCGAGAGTTTACTGTTAGAGGGCATGGGTGATTTTCATCAAATCAACCCTGCTGCCTAAAATTAAACAAAAATTGGCTTTCTTTTCTGTGTCGTTCGTGACGGTTTGAGAAAAGAAAGCCAAGCCAGAGATTAATTAACTGACTCTTTTGTTCGCATAAAGTCTAGATTGGAGAAGTTAAGTTAAGTTAACATGAAGTTATGAATCTTTAGCTCCAAACGGAACAAAACTACCACAGGCCATCACAGGAGAGTTAAGTTGGCCATTCATCGGACAGTCTCTTGTTGCACAAAGCGCACAATTCGCTTCACGGAAACTATTACACAGTGTAACCGGAGATTCTGCATTACCACTCAAAGCACAATCTAAAGACAAACAAGCGGCACAGTTTGCCTGTCGAACATTTTGATCTGAGGATAAACGTTCAACTGTTGCAACCATACTTTTTCTCCTTAGTAAACTCAATGGAAGATAACAGCAATGGTTTAGTTATCAGTCTTTTTTATGAGGCGATTTTCCTCTTAACTGGCTTAACTTTTGCCTTGCTTTCTATCTTGCTTGTCTTATAGTACACCTTTCAAAATTTGGCGCAATTCTCCTAATTCTCTCCCTATTGCAACAAATTAGCACTGTCTCAGGGATGAAAAAACGCTGAAACTCAAGCGAGTCTAGGTTTTCCCCGAATTTTCGCTAACTTTCTGCGTCACTTGGGTTTTAATTTTGCTAAAAATTATCAGGTATTTTTTACAAAAGTTAATGTAAACTGTAGCTAAGAATACAGATCACCCTCAAGAAGGCAAAAAAATATCCCAACCCTATCTAGAGTTGGGTTTCAGGATGCTCAAGTGGTCATTTATCCATCCGTTTGAAACGGATGACTTTTTGACTGATTTTTCTGTAAAAATCCAGAATAAATTACCGCTTTCTTTCCTCTAACTTGCGGTAAACCTCCCGAATATCAACGTTGTGATGGGCTAATGCCACTAGGGTATGATAGAACAGATCGGCGACTTCTCCGGCAATCTCATCGGAGCTATCATCTTTGCAGGCCATTACGACTTCTGCGGCCTCCTCGCCAATTTTTTTGAGAATCTTGTTGTCTCCCCCTGCTAGGAGTTTACAGGTGTAGGAGTCGGGGTTGGGATTATTCTTGCGATCGCAGATTACCTCAAACAACCCGGATAAGGTATCCGCAGGGGGGTTTTGCTTACTCCCATCCACTTGATGAAAACAGCTTCTTTCCCCGGTATGACAAGCAATATCCCCCACTTGCTCAATCGTAACGAGAATGGCATCACTATCGCAGTCGTAACGCAGGGATTTCACCTTCTGGAGATGGCCCGAGGTTGCCCCTTTATGCCACAATTCTTGACGGGAGCGACTCCAGTACCACGCTTCTCCCGTGTCGAGGGTTTTCTGGAGAGATTCGCGGTTCATCCAAGCTAACATTAACACAGTGCCGTCTAAATAGTCTTGCGCGATCGCAGGGACTAACCCTTGTTCATTAAACCGGATTTGCTCAAGGGGAATACTTTGATTGAGGGGAATTATCGGAGATGAGGACATAATGGGAGATCAATTAACGCTATTGAAGCCAACAGTGAATCCACTTTGACATACTCGCCGCCTTAAAAGAGCGGCGATTTTCCAGACCTCACGGTTTTGGATTCCTAGTTCGTTGACAACCCTTACTATCCATCGTTGCCAATGAATACCAGAGGGGTTTATCTCCCTAGGCGTTTTCCCCATTGCAGAGGAGGTTTCGGTATGCCCTACCGTACCTGAGAATCCGCGAAAAAATTGGTTCTCTGTACTTGTTGCTTAGAGCTTTTACCTGCCCGAGCCTTCCCGAACAGAACCCACTAACTCTAGTTTTCAAGGTTCAGTTGCCTCGATTAGAGGCTCGGTTTTTAAACTGGTTGAATACCGCTCCAGTTTCTCCATTATAGCAGAGTCGCCCTGAAAGGGCGAGGCTTTAGACCCAAAATTTCTGGTAAAGCCTTGATGAGTAAGTTACCCTCCCCCATTAAAGCAAAGATTATGGCCCTTTTCTGGGAAAAAATAAGCTCTTGGCCGCTGAGATGCCAAAATCTTGTTAGTTTAAGTAATCCGCGATCGGCTACCCTTATCCTGAATTGATTGCTCAAGGTTCTGTTGGCCACTTGATGACTCGTGGACTGTTGGAACGCTCTGTGACGCAGCATCCTGGAACAGAACCAAAGAAACAAAAAGCTATGGAATGGTTAGAATCTCTCAATGGGGGAGGAGTACCCAATTAATGCGTGCTGTGGCAATTGTGGATACGTCGATTTTCTGTAATGTTCTCAAGATTCCAAAAAGGTGTCGTAAAAACTCCCTAGATTCTTAATATACAATAAGCATCAGCAATCACTATACAGGATAACCCCAATGGCTTTTCTTGCCGTTACAGTTTGTTTGGGATGGGTGTTTTCCCTCTGTTTACATGAATTTGGCCATGCTTTGGTGGCCTACTGGGGAGGAGATACTTCGGTTAAGGATAAGGGGTATTTAACCTTTAATCCTCTTAAATATACCGATCCCGGATTGAGTTTAATGTTACCGCTTTTCTTTTTGATTATTGGGGGTATCGCCCTACCAGGAGGGGCGGTTTATATTGATCATAGTCGCTTGCGGAGTCGTTTTTGGGAGAGTGCGGTGTCTGTTGCGGGGCCGGTGGCGAGTTGGTTGGCGGCGGTATTATTGGCGACTCCTTTTTGGCTCAATTTTGCTCCCAGTACCCCAGATCATTGGTTTTGGAATAGTCTCGCTTTACTGATTTTTCTGGATATTTATATTGTTTTTATTAATTTAATCCCCATTCCTCCTCTTGATGGCTATGGCATTATTGAGCCTTGGTTGCCTCTGGGAGTGCAGCAAAAATGCCGAAAGTTTAGTAATTATGGGCTTTTGGTGTTAATTATCATTCTCTGGACGGTTGAGCCTGTAAATCGCTTTTTTTGGTTCAAGAGTGCGGAGATTAGTGTACAGTTAAATGTGCCACCCCAATTGGCGTTTCAAGGGTTGCGAGATTTTCAGTCTAGCACACCGCTTTTAGTGGTTGCTTTATTGGCGGTTTTATGGTTTTTTCGTAGTAAAGAGCGAGGGTTATATCAGAAGGCTCATAATTTGATTCGCTGGCAACAATATGAGAAGGCTATTGCTACGTTAGATCAGGCTATTGAAATTAAGCCGGAATTTCAAGCTGCATGGCGCGATCGCGCATTTCTCCACCACTATCTACAACAATATCACAAAGCTCTAGAAGGCTACAAAAAACTAACCCAATGGCAACCCCAAAACCCGGAATATTGGCAAAATAGAGGCGTAGTTCACGGAAAGTTAAAACAATATGAAGACGCATTAGCTTGTTTGGATCAAGCCTTAGAATTAAACCCAGAAAATAGTAGTATTTTAGAAGATAAAGCCTACACTTTAGAGCAAAGCAAACAATATTCTCAAGCCTTACAGTTATACGAACGCAAGATTGATTTAAACTTACAAGATAGTTTTGCTTGGTTACGAAAAGGGGTAATTTTAACCCATTTTAAACGCTATAAAGAGGCGGTTTTAGCGTTTGATCAAGCCATTACACTTGAAGGCGATAATCCCTATGTTTGGTATCATAAAGCGATTTGCTTTGCCAAACAAAATTTTAGTGAATCTGCATTAGAATATCTACAACAAGCTATTGATTTAGACAGTAGTGGAGACATCAAAGAACAAGCACAGACAGAACCAGTTTTTCAATCTTTTTCTAACTATCCTCGCTTTCAATCTATGGTAAAATAATACTTAACCCACACCTAAAATATAATCAAAATTACCCCGTCCTACATTCCGTTCTAGCGTTTTAAGAACTTGTCGAAAATTATCATAGGGGCCATTAATATAAAAAGGTTTTCCTTGTAGTCCAAACTCCAGATATAACTGTTGTTCCCATCTCCCTAAATAGGGATAAGTTGCTTCAAAGTTATCATGGGGTTTAAACCCTAATTTGGCAGCATAATTGACCGACCCCAACACAATCGCTTGTGCCTCCTCTAGGGTAATATTAACATATCCATCTGGAAAGGCTTTATAGGAGTGATCAATCACCGCATCTAGTTGTTCGTGATGTAACTCCCTCGGTCCCATAGTATCTTTCACTCCAAGACACAAATAGTCAATGAGATAAGTACAAATCGAATAATAATCATACTCTTGGAAACGGGCTACCAACACTAACCCTAATGAACTCATAACCTCCTCATCGGGTAGGGTTTTGTCGAGTAACCGTTTCGCACAATTGTTATTCACTAAACATTTAGCGATGGGGGGAAGGTCTATTTTTTCGGAGAAACTAGGGGGTTTTTGATGATCTTGAATGACTGCAATGACTTCAAAGACACGCAACCCCAAATAAACGGCAATTTGTCGGGGGGTAAATTTTTGGTTATGTAAGTCTAAAATTTCCTGTTCTAATTCAAGGTTCACCGTTTATTCTCCCTCACCTGAACTGATTATATTGTATCTGGATCGATGCCTTGTTCTGCAAGTTTTTCTCTTAATTGTTGATAGCGATCGCGCTCTTGTTGTAATTCTTCATTTAACTGATCGGCACGTTGTTTTTCTTCCTCTGCACGTTGTTTTTCTTCCTCTGCACGCTGTTTTTCTTCCTCTGCACGTTGTTTTTCTTCCTCTCTCAACTGATTTAATTCCACAAAACTTAAAAACCGTTCTCCATTTGGTTTATAAATTTCCATTTCTCCTGCTTCTACCACAAAACGAATCCCTAAACGAGGACTCA
>NZ_JAQMSD010000191.1 GCF_028330525.1 Spirulina sp. CS-785/01 | reverse complement strand
CTCCCCTATCTCCCCTATCTCCCCTATCTCCTCTATCTCCTCTATCTCCCCTATCTCCCCCACCTCCCGACACCCGACACCCCTTCTTGTAATGAGTGACAGATCAACTGTCACCTTACTCCTTTAAAATAGAATCTTGCCAAATGATCGAGCTTGAGAGGGATGTTATGATTTTGCATTTTTCCTTCAAACTCATGGTCGGTCGGGGGAAAATTTTGTGTAAATTTTCCTTAAATAAACGTTACCGTGTACTCTGTAACGCTTCGGTGGATGCCCTCTGGCAAAAATTAGTTAATCTAGCTGATGTGTCTTGGCATCCCCTGTTCGACCGTTCCAATGCTCCCAGAGGACTGGTAGCAAAACCTGGGTTAATTTATCAGGTGGTGACTCGCTTCACGCCGATTCCCGTGCGGATTTTTATTGAGCAGGTTTCTCCGCGAGAATTGCTCAGTGTCCGTTTTTTAGCCATTCCTGGCATTGAAAACCGAGTCACCTATCAAGTTGAATCAACCGTATGCGGCACTTATGTTTCTTACTCAGTGACGATGCGAGGCTGGTTGTCTCCTGTACTATGGTGGATTATCCGTCCTTATGTCGCTAGGGTGGCCTCTGATTTGGCCAATGCGGCTGAAAGACGGGTTGCCTAGTCCGTTAAGATTGATAAAAGTCAACCCAGTTTCTCAGTTATGGTAGATACTCAGTCTGTACTCGAAGCCTTACGCCCGGTTCAAGACCCCGAACTCCACAAAAGTTTGGTGGAATTGAATATGATTCGCAATATTGAAGTGGAGGAGCAAACGGTTCGCTTTACTTTAGTGTTGACCACTCCCGCTTGTCCCTTACGGGAATTTATTGTGGAAGATTGCGAAAAAGCGGTGAAACAGTTGGGGGGAGTGGAAAAAGTGGAAGTGGAGGTTACTGCCGAAACGCCGCAACAAAAGTCCCTCCCGGACCGTCAAAGCGTGGAAGGCATTAAAAATATTTTGGCGATTTCTAGTGGGAAAGGGGGTGTCGGGAAAAGTACCGTGGCGGTTAATGTGGCAGTGGCGTTGGCCCAGACGGGCGCGAAAGTGGGGCTATTGGATGCGGATATTTATGGGCCCAATGCCCCGACCATGTTGGGATTGGCCAATGCAGAAGTCCGGGTGCAGAAAGATGGCCAAGGGCAAGATATTCTCGAACCTGCCTTTAATCATGGGGTGAAATTAGTCTCCATGGGCTTTTTAATTGACCCAGATCAGCCCGTAATTTGGCGGGGCCCGATGCTCAATGGCATTATTCGCCAATTCCTCTATCAAGTGAACTGGGGCGAGTTAGATTATTTAATTGTGGACTTACCCCCAGGGACGGGAGATGCTCAGTTAACCTTAGCCCAGGCGGTGCCGATGTCTGGGGCGGCCATTGTTACGACTCCCCAAACCGTGTCCCTGTTAGATGCTCGTCGGGGCTTAAAGATGTTTGAGCAGTTGGGAACCCAGGTGATGGGGATTATTGAGAATATGAGCTATTTTATCCCCCCGGATCTGCCAGATAAAAGTTATGACCTGTTTGGCTCTGGGGGCGGCGAGAAAGCGTCTCAGGAGTTGAATGTGCCGTTGTTGGGGTGTATTCCCTTAGAAATGCCGGTCCGGGAAGGGGGCGATCGCGGTTTACCCATTGTGATTGACCGTCCCGACTCCCCCTCCGCCCAAGCCTTGACGAAAATTGCCAAACAATTAGCGGCCAAAGTTTCCGTAGCGGCCTTGGCCTAAGCCGAAGAAAGTACAGTACCATCAACCTCAGTGGTTGGCTTACTCGCAAGGATTATGTTGCAACGCTCATATAAAAGTAAAGGGATTCCCAAATGGCGGAATTGGTTGGCCGGTTGGCAACAACTGGATTTACCGTTACTCATTTTGGTGATGGGTTTAACGGTGTTTGGGGGGATTATGATCCGCAGCACCGAAATTAATCAAGGGTTAACGGACTGGTGGCAACATTGGCTTGTCGGTAGTGTTGGCCTCGGGTTAGCTTTACTGATTGCTCGGTGGCGGTACGATTTCCTGATTCAATTCCACTGGCTGATTTATGGCATCACCAATATTTCCCTTTTGGCGGTGATGATTATCGGTCAATCGGCCAAGGGGGCGCAACGGTGGCTTACCATTGGGAGTTTTAATGTTCAACCGTCGGAGTTTGCCAAGCTGGGGTTAATTATTACTATGGCGGCCTTACTCCATGCTCGCCCCGCTTCGACCATTCCTTCTATTTTACGCGCTTTGGCCATCACCGCAGTGCCTTGGGCGTTGGTGTTTTTACAACCTGACTTGGGGACTTCTTTGGTGTTTGGGGCAATTACCCTAGGAATGCTCTACTGGGGCAATGCTAACCCCGGTTGGTTAATTTTAATGGTTGCCCCGTTGGTGTCTGCCATTGCTTTTAATTCTTATCTCCCGGCCTGGTGTGCTTGGGTGGCCCTAATGACGCTGATTGCGTGGCTAACGCTTCCTTGGCGTATTCTTGGCACGATTGGCACAGTGATTGTTAATACCATTGCCGGGGGATTGGGCGGCTTTTTCTGGGGTTTGCTCAAGGATTACCAAAAAGACCGTTTAATCCTCTTTCTTGAGCCGGAAAAAGACCCCCTAGGGGGAGGCTATCACCTGATTCAATCGAGAATTGCCATTGGGGCTGGGGAATTGTGGGGGAAAGGACTCAACCAAGGCACACAAACCCAGTTAAACTTTATCCCTGAACAACATACCGACTTCATTTTCTCGGCGGTGGGAGAAGAATTAGGCTTTGTGGGGGGGATTTGTCTCTTGGTGGTCTTTTGGTTGGTCTGTTGGCGATTAATTATCATTGCCCAAAATGCCAGCGAGAATTTTGGCTCTCTGTTGGCGGTGGGGGTGTTGTCTATGATTGCTTTTCAGGTGTTTGTCAATATTAGTATGACGGTGGGACTTGCCCCGATTACGGGGATTCCGCTACCCTGGATGAGTTACGGGCGATCGGCTTTGTTGACGAATTTTCTGGCTATTGGTTTAGTGGAATCGGTGGCCAATCATCGGCCACGTTTACATTTCCGATGACAGACTCCTAATAATTGGGTCTCAAGCCCCGTCCCTTCTATTTGGCTCAGGGTAAGCCTTCTAACTTTGATCCCCGTTGTATGGTAAAATCCGATTCAAGTAGGGGCGGGCAGTCCCAAACAAGCAGCAATTCAGTCAAAGAAGGGGTTTCTGTATGATTTTGCCGGGAGCAACGGTTCGCGTTAGTAATACTGATGATACTTATTATCGCTTTGAAGGTATGGTGCAGCGTGTCAGCGATGGAAAGGCGGCTGTGTTATTTGAAGGGGGCAATTGGGATAAGTTGGTGACGTTTCAGTTGTCGGAGTTGGAAGAAGTGAAGGTGAAAGGGAAGAAGTAGGGGTTTGTTATTGGTTGTTGGTTGTTGGTTTTTTCTTCGCTATCTCCCCTATCTTCCCTATCTCTCCTATCTTCAATTACCGATTACCGATTACCGATTACCGATTACCAATTACCCAAAATGCGCCTCCCTCTGCCTCAATTTACAACGGATCAACGTCCGGCGGATCATATTGCTGAGGTGATTGAAACCTCGACGCTGGAGTTTTTAGCCCAATGTCTTGAACCGGAGGATTTGAATTTTCCCCGTATGCCTCCTTTTGGCAGTTGGGTGAAGTCTTGGGATGAGGAGTCGGGGAATAAGGTGTTTGGGGTGGTGACGTATGTTACTACGTCTCCTATTGACTCGGTACATCGGGCCCGGGCCTTGGGGTTGTCGCTGGAGGAGTTACGCCAGGAACAACCGCAGATTTTTGCTATGTTGAAAACGGAGTTTCGGGCGGCGTTGATGGGGTTTGCTGGGCCGTCTGAGGGGAGTAATGGCCAGCAAGGGGGGATTTTTCAGTATTTGCCCCCTCGTCCGCCTCAGATTCACCAAGGGGTGTATCGTTGTCAACCGGAGGAGGTGGTGCAGTTTAGTGAGGAGTTGGGGTTTTTGCGATCGCTGTTACAGGTAAAGAATGTGCCAGTAGAGGCGTTACTGGCGGCTTGTTTACGGGAGATTTATCAGTTGCGAAACTGCGATCGCGCGTGGCTAGTCCAAGCAGGCCGGGAGTTGAGTTTACTGCTCAAAGAAGACTACGACAGTTTACGCTACATTCTCAGCCAGATTTGAACAAAACTTTTTGCGCAGTCCCCATCTAAAATTTATAATAGTGACCTTATGGCGTGTTAAACAATCAGTTGCCAAAACAAAACACTCAAGGCCAATAGGGCGAAATGTTGAGGCAAAAGCGACCATAAGGAAGTGCGCTGTATTTTTCGGGTTAAAATCAGGCCTGCGGTAATGAGTAGGAGTAAACAAGCGGATAAATAGGTGGTATTGGGTAAGTTCCACAATTCTTCCCAAAGCAAAATTAAGGCAAATAAGCCAAATAAGAACCATCCTCCCCAACGTTCTGCCGACTGACGGGGCCATCGTTTGAGTTGTCGGGGGAATAGCCAGAGAGAAATTTTTTGGACCAGTTCTCCATAAATCATAAAGGGACAAACGGCACACCAGAGTCGTCCCACAAACAGAAAGGAAATGAGGACTCCGGGCCACCACCATGCCCAGAATAAGTTAAGGGCAAAGTTTTCGGAACGAGTTGGCGGACCGAGGAATAAAATCGCAACGACGAGGGTATATGCCGGGAGTACAAACCAATAATTGAAGCGATCTGGCCACCAGGCACTTCTGAGGAAACGTCGGAAACGAGGCAAAGTATTGAGGAGCTTGAGGCGTAGTTGTTTTTTCTTGCTTTGGGAGGGCCAAACAATTTCTTCGGTTAGAGGTTGTCCAGCAGGGAGTTGCACGATCGCGCGACGAATTAAGTTTTCTAATTCTGTGAGATTATTGGGAAAATCGTAGGCTTGTAAACGGCGGATGGCTTCGGGAGTGACTTCTGGTTGGGTCAACCCTTTGCTCCGACAAACCAAGCTGATGTAATAGTTCACTTGGTCGCTGAGATCGCTTTTTCGGACCCGTAGGGGGGGAACTTTGATCCGACTTTCTATAAACGGATCGAGTTCGGGAAGGGTTTTTTCGGCAATTAAGATCATACGTGCTTGGGAGGTTTTGGGAGGTGGTGGCGGTTGGTTGATGCGGGGGACGGGGGTGTAGGTGTTATCTTTGAGGAGTTGCGCGATCGCGGGGATAAGTTCGGGATCAAGTTCCTGAATATTATTAAAGATAAGCGTTCCTTTCCCCAAGGCTTCTAGTAAACCAAATTTCCCATTAGCGCGTCCAAATCATTCTGCACCACTGGCCTGTAAGGTACTACAATCGACTTTAATAATCGGTTCTCGACGGTAAGAAGAGCCAAAATGAATCAAAGTCGCAGCGTTATCTTTCCCTAATCCGGGTTCGCCGAAAATAACTACTGATTCCCGATGATCTGAGGCTTGCTTAATTTGCTGGCGTAACCGCACCGCATAGCGGCTTCTGCCGACAATTCCCCGTCGGGCTTTTGTCACTAGATAAGGACGTAAAATATAAGCCCGTTCTGGCTCAAAATTCAGTTGCGAAGACACTGAGGCGAGTTCTTCTGCGAGTTGTTGGGAAAAAACTTGGGTAATTTCTGGATATTGACCAATGAACTCTCGCATTGTGTCACTTTTAATAAACCAAAAGCGACATTCACTGTGAGTAATCACGGTTTCGCGGGTGGGTTGGTCTAGAATGAATGATTGTAAATTGATAATGCTACCGGGCAGTAAACTTACTTTAGAGGAAGTGTTGGTAGCGTCTTGGCTTTCTGCTTGTCCCCATTGCAGGATGTAGAGTCCCCGGGGTTGGGTTTGCGCTTTAATGAGGGTTTGATTGGCACCCGTGGTGCGTTCTTCTAAACAGGGTGCGATCGCGCTAAGGACCTTTTCCGGTAGTACCGTCAATGCTGTTCGTTCTTGCAGCCAAGTGACTATTTTGGGAACGCTCATTACTAGAGAAACATCTGGAAGTGTTTACTCGTTAACCGCTCTTGGCTCTATTCGCAGCTACGGGAAGGTTATCTCTCCCCACTCCCTCACCTCACGAAGTAGGTGGGGGTCATTGAATTTATCGGTAAGCCTTCAGCTATCAGCCTGGCCTCCGCGACTCTTAAAACTAACAGTCCCAAGAGCGGGTCAAGGCAGGAGTTGGGAGAGGTGACTCTCCCTTCTACCCCTAACCCTGGCTTTGATCAGCTAATGCGGTTAGCCTTAATTCACAGTCCACCAACCAAACCCTGGCCCGATGACGCGGACGGTTAACCAGACAGCGACGAGAAGGCCAATTCCTGCCCACGCGCCGCGTGTTGACCATTTGACGAATTGATCGGCTTGACGTTTCGTAATGGGGACCCAAGGGAGAATGGTTTTCTCTTTACCATATTTCTCTCCGAGGGCTTCTTTGCGTCGTTTGGCTTCACCCATGGCTTGCTCCACGTTGCAACTACTATTAGCTATATTGGCTATGATAGCGCGATCGGGATCACACAGGATGACGGTTTCGCTATCTCATTGGAGAGATGTCTCAACTGTAACTTTCGCTCTGTCGATAGAGGCTCATTTAGTTCGAGTGGTAGAACTAAACCCGTCTGATGTTCCTTAATATGAAAGTAGAGTAATTTTCAAGCAAGACAGACTAAATTTTATGGCTACTCAATCTCAATTTAATAGTAAACAAGAATACCAAGAAAAAGTAAAGGCACAACTGGATAAACTCAATGCTCAGATTGATGAAATGAAGGCAAAAGCCAATCAGGCTAGGGCTGAAGCCTCTGTTGAATATCATGACCAGATGGAAGAATTAGCCAGTAAGCGAGATGCGGCACGGGCTAAATTTGAAGAATTGCAACAATCGGGCGAAGATGCGTGGCAAGACATTAGAAGCGGATTTGAGAAGGCATGGGGTGAGTTAAACCAGTCCTTTGAGCAAGCCGTGTCTAAGTTTCAACAATAGTTAGGTTAAAATGGTGAGGGGTGCTTTTAGTCTCCCCTTCATATCCAAACATTTGATTAATTAAGAGGACTTATGGACTTAGTTCGGATTATTTGTGCAGTTCTTCTTCCCCCTTTAGGTGTCTTTTTACAGGTGGGGATTGGAATAGATTTCTGGATTAACATTCTACTCACATTGCTAGGATATATCCCCGGTATTATTCACGCGGTTTGGGTAATTGCTAGAAAATAATCCCCAAGACTCATGAAGGCTCATTGATTCATTAATTCATTGAAAATGAGTCAAAAATGAGCCTCAAAAGCGAAAAAAATAGTCTGGTAATCAATGTCTAATTATCAGGACTATTCAGACATATAGAATTTAGGAGAACGATAGAAAGACTTTATGAAAATTAGACAATTATTACCTTTTCCTTTAGCAATTTTATCTATTGTCATTGCACCGGAGATGGTGCAAGCGGAAAACCCTCAGCACGTTCAACAATTAGTGGAAACCAACATCTGCGCGGGATGTGATTTATCAAAGGCAGATTTATCTCAAAAGCATTTAATTGGGGCAGACTTGCGTAATGCCAATTTACAAGGGGCTAACCTGGAAGGGGCTAACCTGGAAGGGGCAGACTTAACGGGAGCGAATTTAGAAGGGGCGAATTTAGAAAATGCCTTCTTGACGAATGCGGTGTTAAACCACGCTAACCTAGATACAGTTAACTTGAGTCAGGCGACCTTGTATAATGTGCGTGTCATCGGAGCGTCTATGGATGATATGGTAATTACGGATGCTGATATCTTTAATACTCGTATCGGTGTCGGTGGACAAGCTCCTAAATCCTTTTAATTTTTTGAAGTGATCGGCCTATGACTCAGCTAACGGAAACAATTTTAGAAAGTGTACGAGAGTTAATCGGAAGTGGGGTAAAAGTTTTCCCCGCTTTGATTACGGCACTGATTATTATCTTAATTACTCGCTACGTTGCCAAGTTTGCTTATAAAGTTTCTAAAAAGGTGGCGGATAAGACACTCCGCAGCAAGTCTCTGCAATTGTTACTCACTAAAACCTCCTATATTTCGGCTTGGGTGGTTGGGGTGTTGTTTGCTTGTGTGATTGCGTTTCCGGGGTTAAGGTTAGGCGATATTATTGCCACTTTGGGTCTCAGTTCGGTGGCTATTGGTTTTGCGTTTCAGGATATTTTTAAAAATTTCTTGGCAGGGATTTTATTGCTATTGCAAGAACCGTTCCGCATCCACGATCAAATTATTGTGGGGGAGTATGAGGGGACGGTGGAACATATTGATATTCGGACTACGAAAATTCGCACCTATCAAGGGGAACAGGTTTTACTTCCCAATTCAACGGTGTTTACCAGTGCGGTGCAGGTGAGAACGGCCTTTGAACACCGTAGAACGGATTTAGCGGTGGGGGTAGATTATAATACCCCGTTATCCCAAGCATCTGAGATTTTAGAGAATTTGGTGTTAAGGGTTGATGGGGTTTTAACCAGTCCTGCACCGGAAATTGATTTGGTGGGGTTTGGAGATAGTTCCATTGATTTTTTAGTGCGCTATTGGACTGTTCCCCAACAAAAAGAGGTGCGTCGTGTGAAAACTAGGGTTATTTTAGCCATTAAAAAGGCTTTTGATGATGCGGATATTAATATTCCTTATCCCATTCGCACGCTCTATTTTTACAATCAGGATAGCTATGATGATTATTTACCTGCGGCTTCTGGGGTGCAGGATAATTAATTATTGTGGGTGATTTCGTTAACCCCCTTGAGCCATTGAAGGGGGATTTTTGGGTGATAAGGGATTATAATGAGCGAATTCTTGCCAATTCTTCGGCAATTTCGGTGGAGGTGATAATATCACTAAATTGGGTAATTTCGATGCCCATATCTTGTCCGGCTTTTTGTAATGCTTGAAAAAAGCGATCGCAATCTTCCCCATACCCACATTGTTGGGCAGCGGCCTCAATGCCTTGAGTGGCACTCGCTTTGGCACAGTTCATGAGTTCTGTTCCGGTTAATGGTGTTTGAGACATAATAGTTCTGGGTTAAACTCAGCAATTTTTAAAGAGGGGTCTAATTGATCTGAATAAAACTAAAGTTACAGGATGTAGGGAATTTTGTATAGAGTTCTCAACCAAACTTAACGTCATTTGGAATATTTTACGTCTTTCGAGAGTCGGATTTTTGCCAACTAAGTGTCCCCGAAAACTAATCCCCCTGACTGAGGAAAACCTGAGCATCTTTTTCTAAAATGGGTAGAGCGTTACTTGACTTCACTGGATTCTAATTGCCTATGTTTTCCCTGACCCAAAATAATTCTCGACAGCGAGAAATCTTAGAAGTGGTTTTTCGTAATGGTTGGGACTATATGCGGGGACTGTTGACGGGGGGGAAAGCAGGAGAACCGCGTCTCCCTTCTCCAGAAGTCTTACGCAATATCTTAATTGAACTGGGACCGGTTTATGTTAAGTTAGGGCAATTATTATCCACTCGTCCCGATGTCCTGTCTAAGCGTTATGTGGATACTCTGACGGCTTTACAAGCGAATGTTCCTCCTGTTCCTTGGCAAGAGACAGAGAAACTCTTAAAAGAAGAATTAGCACAACCTATCGAGAAAGTTTTTGCGAAGATTGACACCAATCCTATCGCTGCGGGGTCACTGGGTCAAGTTCACAAAGCTACGTTACAAAATGGTCAAGAAGTGGCCTTAAAAGTGCAACGACCGGGGATTGAAGAAACGGTTGCTCAAGATATTGAAATTATTAAAGGATTGGCGGAATTAGTTGCTTTTACTGAGTTTGGAAAAGATTATGATATTGTTGCCTTAGCGGAGGAATTCACCTCAGCCTTAAAATCGGAATTAGATTTTAGCACCGAGGGAGAATATACTGAGCAATTACGCCGGAATTTATCCAGTAGTCGCTGGTTTGACTCGAATCAAATTGTGATTCCTGAAGTCTATTGGCCAGTGAAAACGAGCAAAGTGTTAGTGATTGAATGGCTAGAAGGTGTTCCCCTTTTGTCTTCTTCGATTTCCCAGTCTCAGTCGTCGGATAATGGGGATAAAGCCCCCCAACGTCGTCAAGTGACAACGCTGTTATTTCGTGCCTTTTTCCAGCAAATTTATTTAGATGGTTTTTTTCATGCTGATCCCCATCCGGGTAATTTATTTTATTTAGGACAAGAGAAGATTGCGTTACTCGATTGTGGGATGGTGGGACGGTTAGACCCCCGCACTCAGCGTATTTTAACGGAGATGTTATTGGCGATTATTGATATTGATGCCCAACGGTGTTCTCAGTTAACGTTAGAGTTGGCTGAGTCGGGTCAGCCTGTGAGTTTAGACCGCTTGGAAAATGACTATGATAGAATGTTGCGAAAGTATTATAATTTGAGTCTTTCCCAGATTAATTTTAGTGAAGTATTTTATGAAATTTTGCAGGTTTCACGGGATAATCGGGTTCGTTTACCGAGTAATATGGGGTTATATGCAAAAACGCTGGCGAATTTAGAGGGAGTGGCGCGGAGTTTTGACCCGCAAATTAATTTACTGAATCAAATTAAACCGTTGATGAGTGATTTATTTACCCGGCAATTGTGGGGGGATGAACCGCTAGAGACTTTGTTGCGGACGACGTTGGATGTGAAAAGTTTATCCTTGCGATCGCCGCGCCAAATTGAGTTATTATTAGACCGTTTAACCTCGGAAACCTTACGTTGGAATTTGAAGTTAACAGATTTACCCAAAATACAACAAACCTTTGGCGATGGGGCGAATCGTTTGGCGTTTAGTATCGTCGTGGGGTCTTTAATTATGGGGGCTGCAACCCTATCCAGTGGGGCCCAGGCTTCTAATTTATCCATTGTGACGAATATTTTATTTGCGGTGGCGAGTTTATTGGGTCTCTGGTTGCTGGTGAGTATTTGGCGGACGGGAGGATTACGGTAAAATAAGTCTATTCCCTCAATGAATAATCTAGGACAAATGTTCGATGAACAAAGAATCACAAAGCAATGGTGGCGAAGATTTGTCGCTTTGATTGCTTTAGTTAATTTAATTTTAGTCTTTTTTAATATCACTTATATTCCCTTTCGAGATATCTATGTTCGCCACTTACCTCCTTTAGTTTCTCTTTATGATCCGGTTAAAAGTATTACCCCTGACCCGGATACACAAAACTATTTACAAACGGTTCAAGAATTTAAAGACTATTTAAAAAATCATTCTCTAGAGAGTCCAAAAAGTCAAGAATATTTAGCATATTTACGCACAAAAAGTCAAGAAATTTTAGCTGAAAATCCTTTTAGTGTTGCCAATAAATTTGGTACATTTGCCCAACTCAAGCGACGCATGGAAAGGCGAATGAATACGGATTCTGCCCAACAAGCCTTTGCAGATTTTTGGTCACAAGCGTATTTAGAAAAAGTTACCCCAGAAAACGCGCTGAACTTTTTTGAAACAAAACTTGAACCGTTATTAGCAGTGAATTATTTTCGGACGGTGGATGAAAATGGTCAATTTATTGATAATTTTTGGCGCATTGATATTTATTTTATGTTGTTTTTCGCCTTAGAGTTTTTTGGGCGAACGTTTTGGGTGTCGAAAAAACATGAGGATTTGAGTTGGGGGGATGCGATTTTACGACGGTGGTATGAAGCCATCCTCTTTTTCCCCCTGTGGCGTTGGTTAAGAATTCTCCCGGTTTCGGTGTATTTGCATAAGTCGGAATTGTTAAATACGGAACGCATTTTAGCGGAAGTGACTCATGAACCTGCGGCCTATTTAGCGGATCGAGTTTCGTTGTTTTTAATGGTGCGATTAATTAGCCAAAGTCAAGATTCTGTGCAGAAAGGGGAAGCGACGCAAGCGTTATTAAATCCTGAAGACTATGTGCAAGTAACGGATGTGGATAAATTAGATGCAATCAGCGATCGCATCTTACAACTGGCCATTTATAACGTCCTCCCGCAACTCAAACCGGATTTAGAAGCATTACTACGCCATAGTTTACACGGTGCATTCCACCAGTCAGACTGGTATCAAGGAATGAGGAATGTCCCCGGAATTAAACAACTCCCTCAAGAGGCATTAGAGCAAATTGCGGATTATTTGGCCCAAGGCAGTGTAGAGTTTTTGGCCTCCTCCTATGGGGATGAGAGAGGACGGGAATTATTTGAGCAACTGACCGCTAAATTTAAACATTATTTCCGGGAAACATTGCGCGATCGCAAAACCCAAGCAGAATTAGAAGAATGGTTAACAGACCTCCTCGAAGAATTCAAAATTAATTATGTGCAGAAATCTCAACAGAATGATCCGGAAGAAACCTTAGCGGAAGCCGAACAAATCTTACAAGAAAACTCCTAAAAGAGTTACCTAAATATGCCTTGGGTTGAAACCCAAGGCTCATAGATGAAACCCGTTAAAACGGGTTGATAGAGCAATTAGCTGTTACAGCATTTTAAGCTGATGCTTGATAGCTGAATGCTTACTGAATGCTTACCCTTTACTGTCCGTTATGGGTAAACAAAAGCGGAAGGTACTCCCTACCCCCACCGCACTTTCTACCTCAATTGTACCATTTTGTAACTCAATTAAACGCTTTGCGATCGCAAGGCCAATTCCACTCCCCCCCGAAAACCGGGAACGAGAACGATCCGCCCGCCAAAACCGTTCAAACACATAGGGTAAATCCTCCTGAGAAATCCCCATTCCCGTATCCTGAATCGCCACCCAAACCCATTGTTTATCCCGCCATGCTTTAACCGTAATCGCCCCTTCTTCCGTATAGCGTAACGCATTGCCAATTAAATTCACCAAAACCTGTTCCGTCCGATCAATATCCACCTTAACCAAAGGTAAATCCGACGGACAATCTAACTTAAAAACCACCGTATCCTCCAAAATTTGATCCGCAAACCGAGACACCAAAGACTGCAACAACGGCACTAAATTCACCCCTTGTAAATGAATCGGTAAATATCCCGCCTCCGCCTTAGAAAGTTCCTGTAAATCATTGGCCAAACGCTCCAATCTGCGCGTTTCTCGGACTAAACGAAAATACAACTCAGGAGAAGGCTCAATTTGTCCCTCCGCCAACTCCTCCAAATACCCCCGCACCACCGTTAAAGGGGTTCGTAACTCATGAGTTAAATCACTAATTAACTCTTGGCGACGTTGTTCCACCCCCTCCAAACTTTGGGCCATCCGATTAAAACTAATTGCCAACTCATTTAACTCTGTAATATCACTCGTCGGCATACGTTCCTGTAACTTTCCAGAGGCAAATTTTTGAGTAATATCCTGCATCTTATTCAACGGTTGAGTAATCCGTTTCGACACCCAATAACTCAACCCTCCTGCCGTCGTTACCCCCACCACAAACGACCAAAAACTACTACGATTTAAAGCACTTTCAAACCCATTAATTAAAAACGTCCTCGCCGACCGAACCGTAAAAAAGCCCCGTCGTTCCAACTGTTCCAACCGGACAATAAAAAAGCGAGGCGACGAATATTTGGCAATCACCGTAAACGTCCCCAAGCCAATCAACATAATAATTAAATAGGATAAAAACAGGCGTGTTCTTAGTTTCAAGATTTTTATATAAATATTTAGTTAAGTTTCCAAAATTACTATAAAACACCTTTAGATGATAATGGCAACCTATAGCCTTTATTTAACGAATCTTTATCTAATGAGTCAACTAAATTTCTCATATAGCATTTTCAAATGAGGGGTAAAACTCCATGGTGGTTTACTCTAACACTAAAAAAACTGGATATAATCAAAAAGATACCGTTCACTCGAAAACTAGAATCGCTGAGACTCTTTCAACCTATGCCAACACTCACCGCTAGAACGATTTCGTTAAGTGAATTGGAACAACGCTTCCAACTCCAATTCACAGACGATCCAACGGTCTTTTTAGAATGGCAGAGTAAACTACCTGAATTAACAGAGATTGAAAAAGAACGCTGCGATCGCATCACAACCAACTACACTTACCTCCTACGCTATCCCCCCTTACTGGAAAACACCGTGAAAATGGTCGTTCTCTCCCCACTCTTAGATATGGCGGGTTTTTTCGGTCCTCCCTTCCTCATTCGGTCGGAAGCCTCCACCGAAATTGTAGATCGAGATGGGGAACTGACGGCAACAGGGACACTAGATGTGTTGGTTCTCTGCGAAGACTTTTGGGTATTAGCCATCGAATCCAAGCAAGCGGCCTTTTCCCTCGAAGTCGGGCGTTCTCAACTCCTCTCCTACCTTCTAGCAAGTCCCAATGCAACCACCTCCCCCACCTATGGACTCCTAACCAATGGGGGAAACTTCACCTTTCTCAAACTCATGTCCCATGCTGAGGGGTTTACCTATGCCATCTCCGACGAATTCAACCTCCGCAACCGCCAAAATGGGTGTTATCCCGTCTTACAAATCCTCAAACGATTAGCGAACCAATTTCTCGACCCTTAAAACCGTCCTAATTTGACACAGTGAAAGTACAGTAAAAATGAGGCGAATTAACCAGCTAAAAATTGATTTTTTTAGTTATAATTAAGCTAAATTAGTTTCGTTTCATAGCATAAATATTAAATGTTACCCAAAATTAATGTTTTTTCCTTTTTTGCTGGTGCTGGATTTCTTGATCTAGGGTTTGAAAATAGCGGTTTTTCAGTTGTTTATGTTAACGAAATATACTCACCTTTCTTAGAAGCTTATCAGAAGGGGAGACAATATTTAAATATTGAGCCTCCAAAATATGGGTATTCTAATCAAAATATTGAAATACTTTTACAGAATCGACAAGCCTTAAAACTACAGACTTTAATGGGTGACATTGATCAATCTGGGGAAATTTCTTGTTTTCTTGGAGGTCCACCTTGTCCTGACTTTTCTGTTGGTGGTAAAAATAAAGGACAAAAAGGAAGTCAAGGTAAATTCACTAAATCTTATATAGATTTAGTTTGTCAGCACAACCCTGATTTCTTTGTTTTTGAAAATGTAAAAGGATTATATCGAACTAAAAAACATCGCGCTTTTTTTGAGAGTTTAAAAAATCAGTTAAATAGTCACAATTATATTCTTACAGAAAAACTTATTAATTCTATAGAATATGGAGTGCCACAAGACCGCGATCGTATTATTTTAATTGGTTTTAAGCGTTCTTTTTTACAAAAACTAGGTTTTCATATAAATGCTACTTGTGCTGCTATACCAGAAAGACAATTTCCTTGGGAGAATAACATTATTTATTCTAAAAATAATATCTTTAATCTCTCTTGGTTAGAAAAGACACCTTTTGAAGAAAATTCAATATTACCTTGTCCTTCTAATATTCCCCAAGAATTAACAGTCGAATACTGGTTCAGAAAAAATGATACAATTAATCATCCTAATGCAAAACATTACTTTAAACCAAGAGCAGGTTTAGTCAAAATGAAATCTATTGCAGAAGGGGATGATTCAAGGAAATCTTATAAACGTTTGCATCGTTGGAGATATTCACCAACCGCCTGTTATGGTAATAATGAAGTACATTTACACCCTTATAAAGCAAGGCGTATTTCTGTAGCCGAAGCATTGGCTTTACAGTCTATGCCTAAAGAATTTACATTACCAGATACAATATCATTAACAGCCATGTTTCAAACCATTGGTAATGGAGTCCCGTACTTAGCAGCAAAAGGAATTGCAAAAACTATTATTGATTTTTTACAAAATCCTGAGAAGATTAGGATTGAAAATCAAACACAGCAGTTAGAGTTATCTTTGATTTTTTAAGTCAAAGTGTCCAAAATTAGCTGTTTTAAATCTTCTTTACAAGTATAAAGATAGGTTTGATCAACTAGCTTTATATCTTGTTGAGTAGCTAGGCCATGGGGTGAAATAGCATGATTAAAAACAGTATAATCTCCCTCTGTTAAATCACTAGCAACCATATAATATTTCCAATTTTGAGCGAGCAAATAAGCAATTGCCTTAACAATAGCTGCTTCAAATAAAGGTTGATAGCGTCGGTCTGGACGATTGGATGTTTTTAAAGACAGGACTGCTCTAATTTCACTAGACATTAAAGACCCTTCAAGAAAAGTATAAAAATCCAGAATATCAGGTCTTAAAGCCTGCCTTTGCAAAATTTCATCAAATTGATCTTTAATATTTCGCTTGCTAGTCACGATGACATAATCTGGACTCGGGAAAAAGATATTATTTTGAATTTGTTCTAATTTTTTAATTCCTGAATTTTGACTTTGGTTAAGATCAAGAAGATTAATAAATTGTGAATAAGACTTAGCTGAATCCAGACCCGTAATTTTTGAGTTGGGTAATGAAAAAATTGCTACTTTGGTAGAAGAATCTTGATTGAATTCTAGAGCAATTTGTGTAAATAGAGTGGTAGCAATAAACTCATTCCATCGACCAATAGCATTATTTAATGCTCCTACTTCTGGTGATTTTTTATACTGTTTTTCAAATTCTTTAATGGTTTTATTTTTAATCCAATCAACAATCTCATCAACTTGAATATTTTGATTGATTTTTTTTTCAGTGTACTGATATAAAGAGTTGTAAATAGCAACACTATTGATTCGTATTTTTTTCTTTTTTGTAAACCAAGATGCTCTAACACTCATTCAAAACTTCCCAAAAAACGTAAAAATTAAGGCAGAGTAGATAGGTTGAGTAACAGACTGCACTCAACCTACATAAGTAACTACACCACCACAAAATTTACCAACTTTTTAGGAACAACAATCACCTTTTTAATCGTTTTTCCTTCTAAATAAGGTTGTATCTTCTCCGACTGCCGTGCCAACTGTTCCAACTCCTCCTTACTCGCAGACGCAGGAACAGCAATTAAATCCCGCTTTTTGCCCATTACTTGCACCACTAAATCAAACTCATCCACCTCCAACGCTTTAGGATCATGTTGTAACCACGGTTGCCGATGAATCGAGACTTTATGGCCTAAACAATGCCATAATTCCTCCGCAATATGAGGGGCAAAAGGTGCAAGTAAAATTAATAATGCTTCTACTCCTTCTTTATACACCGGAGACTGCTTACAGTTGGCATCATTTAAAGCATTATTCAGCTTCATTAACTCCGACACCGCAGTATTAAACTGATACCCCCCTTCTAAGTCCTCAGAAACCTCTTTAATGGCCGTATGAATGGCACGGCGGAGGTTTTTTTCTTCCTTCGTATAATCCCCTTTACCTTGACCGTTGGCGGGATTTTTTGCATACTCGGTCACTAATCGCCAAACCCGATTTAAAAAGCGGAATTGTCCCTCAACATCCTGATCATCCCATTCTAAATCCTTCTCTGGGGGGGCTTTAAATAAAATGAACATCCGGGCCGTATCCGCCCCATATTGAGCTAACACCGCTTGGGGATCAACCCCGTTATATTTAGACTTGGACATCTTTTCATAAAAGACCTCCAACTTCTCCCCCGTCTTAGGGTCTTTGGGGTCTTCTGGATTCACTTGCTCTGAGGGGATATACTTGCCACTACTGGGGTTTTTGTAGGTGAGTCCTTGTACCATCCCTTGGGTTAATAAGCGAGTGAAGGGTTCATCAAAACTGAGTAAACCGCGATCGCGCAATACCTTCGTAAAAAAGCGAGAATACAACAAATGTAAAATCGCGTGTTCAATTCCCCCCACATACTGATCCACAGGCAACCAGTCATTGACTTTCCCCTTGGCAAACGCCTCCTCCGGGTTATTGGCATCACTATAGCGGAGGAAATACCAAGACGAATCAATAAACGTATCCATGGTATCCGTTTCCCGTTTCGCAGCTTCCCCGCAACTGGGACAAGGAACATTAATCCAACTCTCCATCTTCGCCAAAGGAGAAGGACCCCGGCCCGAAAAATCCGCATCTTCAGGCAATTCTACAGGTAAATCCTCATCAGGGACCGGCACAGTCCCACAACTAGGACAATGAATCACCGGAATAGGACACCCCCAGTAACGCTGACGAGAAATCAACCAATCCCGTAAACGGTACTGAATGCGGGCTTTGCCGTAACCCTCCTTCTCCGCATATTCAATAATCTTCTGTTTGCCGTCTTCTGAAGCAATCCCATCAAACTGCCCAGAATTCACCATCACCCCAGCCTCAGTATAAGCCGCCTCTAACGGGTCATCCGCATTCCCCCCTTCAGGGATAATCACCGTTTTAATGGGTAACTCATTCTGGGTTGCAAACACAAAATCCCGTTGATCGTGCGCTGGAACACCCATCACCGCACCCGTCCCGTACTCATACAAGACATAATCAGCAATTAAAATCGGCACTTCTTCCCCAGTAAAGGGATTAACGGCCATGCCTCCCGTAGGAATGCCGCGCTTAGGTTTATCCTCTGCCGTCCGTTCCTGTTCGCTTTCCTGGGACACCTCCTCAATAAACGCCTCTACCGCCGTTTTTTGCGCCTCTGTGGTCACTTGCGGGGTTAAGGGGTGTTCCGGGGCTAAAACCACATAAGTCACCCCATAGACGGTATCTGGGCGGGTTGTGAACACGCCAATTTTGTCCTCTCTCCCCACCACGGGAAACTCCAAATAGGCCCCGACGGATTTACCAATCCAATTCTCCTGCATGGCCTTCACCCGGTCTGGCCATCCGTCCAACTTCTCTAAATCTTGGCGTAATTCCTCCGCATACTCCGTAATTTTCAGAAACCACTGTTTGAGTAACTTCCGTTCCACCTTAGCCCCAGACCGCCAAGATCGGCCTTCACTATCGACTTGTTCATTAGCTAAAACCGTCTGGTCAATGGGGTCCCAGTTTACTGCCGATTCTTTCTGATAGGCTAAACCCGCTTGGAGAAACTGTAAAAATAACCACTGTGTCCACTTATAATAATCCGGGGAACAGGTAGCCAACTCCCGATCCCAGTCCAGAGAGAGTCCCAACTTCTGTAACTGCCCTTTCATCTGGGCAATATTTTTGTAAGTCCATTGGGAGGGGGGGACACCGCGATCAATCGCTGCATTTTCCGCAGGCAACCCAAACGCATCCCATCCCATGGGGTGTAAGACGCGATATCCCTGCATTCCCTTGAGACGGGCAATCACATCGGTGATCACATAGTTGCGAACGTGACCCATGTGCAGATTTCCCGACGGATAGGGAAACATAGATAAGGCATAAAACTTTGGTCGGTTGGGGTCTTCTGATGTGGCATCAATCCCCATCTCTAACCAGTTTTGCTGCCATTTTTGCTCAATTTCTCCTGCGTTATATCGGGACTCCACGACTCTCTCCTGCTCTGTTGAAAAATTCTGCACTCTACATTGTAGCTTACGACTCAAGAGGAGATAGGGGAGATGGGGAGGATGGGGGAGATGGAGGAGATGGAGGAGATAGGGAAGATAGGGGAGATGGGGGGGGAGGAGTGAGGAAAGAGAAGTGAAAAGTCTGTAATTGCTTCTCTATCCTCTCTCCTCTATTCTCTCTCCTCCGATAGGGGAAATGGGGGAGATAAGGAAGACAAAAAATATCTTATTCCCTGTTCCCTGTTCCCTTTTGTACAAATAACAAACAAAAAATAAAAAACAACAAAAATTAATTATCTATAGTCCATATAGCTGTTGATAATAGTCTTGGTATTCTTGGGAAAGTAACGGTTGCCACCAGTCTCGGTTTTCTAGATACCATTGCACGGTTTTTCGTAATCCTTCTTTTACGGTAACAGAGGGAGTCCAGCCTAATTCTGTTTTAATTTTACTGGCATCAATGGCATAGCGTTTATCGTGGCCTGGCCTATCTTTAACAAAGGTAATTAACTGCTCAGAGGGAGAGACGGGTAAATCTGGGGCTAATTCATCCATTAATTGACAGAGTATTTTTACTAAGTCAATATTTTTCACTTCATTATTGCCCCCTATATTATAGGTTTCTCCGGCTTTTCCTTTATGTAAAACGCAATCTAACGCCCGACAGTGATCTAAAACATACAACCAATCGCGCACATTTTGGCCATCTCCATAGACGGGGAGAGCTTTCCCTAAGAGGATGTTAATGCACATTAAGGGGATGAGCTTTTCGGGGAAATGATAGGGGCCGTAATTATTAGAGCAATTGGTGATTAAAGTGGGGAGTTGATAGGTATGGTAATAGGCCCGCACTAGATGATCACTGCCCGCTTTGGAGGCGGAATACGGACTATTGGGGGCATAGGCGTTTTTTTCGGTAAAGGGGGGATCATGGGGGTTTAAACTGCCATAGACTTCATCAGTGGAGACGTGGAGAAACCGGCCTGATTGCTTTTGCTGGTAATGGTGACGGAAGGCTTCTAAAAGAGTAAATGTGCCGACTAAATTGGTTTGTATAAAGGTATCTGGGGCTAAAATGGAGCGATCTACATGGGATTCTGCGGCAAAATGGACGATCGCATCAATATTTTCCGCTTGTAAGAGATGATCGACTAATGCGCGATCGCTAATCTCCCCTTGCACAAACCGAAACGTCTCATGGCTTTTTAACGGGGTTAAATTGGCTAAATTCCCCGCATAGGTAAGCGCGTCTAACACGAAAACCTGATCCTTGGGATACGTCTGACACCAATAATGGACAAAATTCGAGCCAATAAACCCGGCCCCTCCAGTCACCAAGAGACGACGGGGTGTAGTTGAGTCAGGAGACAAAAACATGGCAAATTAAACGATGGTGGCCTTTTCTATTATCCTGATGAATCAGCCTTTTATTAACGGAAAAACCAAATTATTGGGAGTAATCGGTGATCCGGTTGAGCATTCCCTCTCTCCTGTCATGCACAATGCCGCGATCGCGCATTTAGGAGTCAATTACATCTACCTCCCCTTCCCCGTGCGTCAGGATGCCTTAGCCACCGCCCTAGACGGCTTTGCAGCCATCGGTGTGCAAGGGATTAATCTCACCATCCCCCACAAACAAGCCGTCATCCCCCTCCTTTCCGAAATCACCCCCGTGGCCCAAGCTATTGGTGCAGTCAACACCCTTTGGCGCACCGAAACCGGATGGAGTGGCACAAATACCGACGCAGAAGGCTTTATCGCCCCCCTCAAAGCCTTAAACCGAGATTGGAGTCAAGTGATCCCCCTGATCTTGGGCAATGGTGGGGCCGCCCGGGCCGTGGTGGCTGGCTGTGCCGAATTAGGGTGTCCTGAAATTGGTGTTGTAGGGCGCGATCGGCAGAAATTGGACAAATTTAAACAAAGTTGGCAAAACACCCCCTTTAAAGACCGTCTCAGCGTCCATACATGGGACAAATTAAGCGAGATGGTATCCAACACCCAACTTTTAGTGAATACCACCCCAGTGGGAATGTCACCCAAAATAGAGCAATCCCCCGTCGAAGCCGCCCTTTTACAACAATTACCTCAAGGTGCGATCGCCTATGACTTAATCTACACCCCCAGCCCCACCCGCTTCCTACAACTCGCCCAACAACAGGGCGTAACAACCCTAGATGGCTCAGAAATGCTCATCCAACAAGGGGCAGCCGCCTTACACCTTTGGTTAGACACCCCCATTCCTGTAGAAATTATGCGCCAAGCCTTACTGGATCAATTACGGATCAAGGGTAAATAATAGGCATTACAGGGAGTCAAAATGAGTAAAATAAAAAGTAACCTAAAATACTCCCTTTTCTCTCTCTTAGCGAGAAAATCAGGAAAAAAAGGTCAAACTGTCTCGCCAAAGTGAATTAAAGCAATGACTAAATTCTTTCGCTTAACCCTTTCTGCTGTAGCCCTGACTGCTGGTTTATTCGTTTCTGTAGCCACTCAAGCCAAACCCCCAGAAACCCATTCCCCACTCGAAATGGCGCAAACACCGGAAGATCGCCTCACAAATGAGAAAATAGCGGAAGGCTTTTTAGAGGCAATGGAAGCAGAACAATATAATATTGCTTGGGCAAATTTACACCCCAATTTACAACAAGCCTGGAATTTACAACGAATGCAGGAAATTTGGGCAGATGTAGAAGCCTCTTTAGGTGAATATCAAGGCTATCAACGGAGTCGAGAAGCAGAAAATGTGGTAGCTGTCACCGTGGAATTTGAAAACATTACCGACGATCTCATTTTTGTATTTGAAAATAATAAGATTGCCGGAATTGATTTTCCCCAGGAAACTTGGGATATGATTGGCGATTAACAAAGCTAGAATAGGTCTTCACGCTACCGACAACCAAGCAAACATTTCCGTTGCAGTGAAGTGCCAATCTTGCAACACAGCCAACACAGGTAAAACCTCATCCCCTGACTTAATTTCCGGCATAATATTGGGCTTAAAAATCATCACAGACTCATCCTCTGGATCAACTAACCACCCTAACTGCGTTCCTTGACTTAACGCAAACAAAATTTTCTTAATCACCTTATTTGCCGACTGTTCAGGCGATAAAATTTCAATAATCCAATCAGGAGGAAGATCAAAACGGTTCTTAATACGCCCTTCCTCCGTTTTTGGGATACGCTGCCAAGTAAATACCGTAATATCCGGGACAAGAGATTGTCCCCCAAAAGTACAGCGTAACTCGGAAAAAGCATGAGCTAATTTATTAGATAAAGCTACCTCATTAATAGTAGCAACTAAACGAGATTGTATTATACTATGTTCCCCTTGTGGCATTGGTTTCTGTTCAATATATCCATTAAAAAACTCCCTCGCTGGTTTAGTTTCTGGACGTGCCAAAAAAACTGCTAATGTTACTTTTGTTATATTATCCTTGACTGTTACCATAACTTCATAATAATAAAGAACAAAATCTATTTTCTATTTTCTATGAAAAATAAACAGTAAGCACTCAGCTTAATTCGTTGGTAGTAAGCTATTTATAGCTGATCTTAATCCTAACAGAAGAACAGTTGGCATCACTCACTTAACCCATTATTAAATTAGCCCTAACCCTCTCTCCCAAATTTCAAAAAAAACTGTATCTCACCAATTTACCTATTGCTATAAATAAAAGCAAATAACTCATCCCCCCTCAACTTCACAACCTTGCCGATAAATCAACTCTAACTCACTCCCCACCTCAGCAAAATACTCCATTTGTCTCGCTTGTAAAGTCGCTAAAACACGAAACACCAATAAAGCCACAATTGCCACAACCATCCCCGTAGCTGTCGTAATTAATGCCTCACCAATTCCAGCAGCAACCTTAGACGCTTCTTCTGTAATTCCTCCACTGCCAATCTGTAAATTATTAAAGGTTGTAATTAACCCCGTCACCGTCCCCAATAACCCTAACAAAGGCGCAACCGCAACCACCGTTTCTAAAAACTTATCCCCCTTTCGCATTCGGGCAAACTCTTTATCCCCTGCCGCTTCCATCGCCAAACGAAAGGTTTCAGGAGAAGGCTTTTTTAATGCCAGAGGGGCTAATAAAAACCGTCCAATAGGGAGGTGTTGCGTGCGTTTCGCCACCGCTTCCGCCTTTTCTAAATCAACCCGCGCAACCGCTAACACTTCCTGGACAATTTGGTCTTCTTGCCTTAATAAAGGTATCCAAAACCACCCCCGTTCTAAAGCACAAGCAATGGTAAAAATAGAGAGGAGGAGGAGGGGATACATCACGAACCCCCCTTGAAGCAATAAATCGTATAGTCGTGTCATCAGTTTAAACAAGCCAAAAGTTAAGCAGCAACGGGAGTTAGGAGGGAGAAGGGGAACAACTCTCGACAGGAAAACCCAGTGGGATGAAAGAGAAACCCTTGTTTTACAACTTATTGAAAAATGCTATATGATTTTAAGTTCGCAGGACTGGTGGGAGTGGTCATGGTGGTACAAGGTGGAATGGCTAAAGGACTGATCATTTTAGGGATTGTGGGTTTATTATTGCTGGTCGTTGGGGTATTTCCTAACCTTCGCAGACGGACTCCCCCAGCAAATGTTTCCCTTGCGAGTTCTGTGTTTACCCATCCTAGGATACAACAGCAAGATTGGCTGATCAGTGGAAACCAAGCAAAACGGTTAATAGAACAACAGGCCACGGTGTTAGATACCCGGCCTCAGACTGGGGGAAAGTGGATTAAAAATGCTCAACGGGTACAATGGCAGGAGTTTTCCCAGTCAGATGCACCCCATCGGGGCAAGTTATGGGCAGATCGAGAGACACTAGAGGATAAGATACAACAGTTAGGGATTAAGTCAGATCATCCAGTAGTGGTGTTTGGGAGTCCCTTGCAAGGGTGGGGAGAGTCAGGCCGCATAGTTTGGATGTTGCGAACCTTGGGCCATTCTCAAGCGTATTTAGTTGATGGGGGAATAACTGCGTTGTTCGATGCAGGAGTTGAGGAGAGTCAGGAGTCAGCAGTTGAGAGTGGGAATATAGAACAAGGGACTTTTACCATACAGTTTAACCCCCAGTGGACCATTGATAGAGAGCAATTTAAGGCACAGTGGGAGGCCGATGAGGTGATCCCCTTAGATACCCGTGAACCCCGTGAATTTCGCGGTGCAACCCCCTATGGGGAACGTCGGGGGGGTCATGTCCCAGGGGCGGTTTCCCTGTATTATAAGACGTTGTTGGGGGAGGATGGGCGATTATTACCGAGGGAGGAGATTGAGCAACTCTTAGGGGAAAAAGGGATTAATTCAGAGGATACCTTGGTGGCCTATTGTACGGGGGGGATACGCTCTGCTTGGGTGACTGCGGTGTTGGCCGACTTGGGGTATCGGGTGCAAAATTATCCGGGGTCCATGTGGGAATGGTCCGCGTTTCCTGCGTCTGCATATCCCTTGGTTCAAGAGAAGTACCAGTAAAAAAGATGTTTTTAAGACGACTTCACTTGCGACAGTTTCGGAATTATACCGACCAAAAAGTGCAGTTTGAGGCACAGAAGACGATTTTGGTGGGGAATAATGCTCAAGGGAAGTCAAATTTATTAGAAGCGGTGGAGTTGTTGGCCACGTTAAATAGTCATCGTACCAGCCGCGATCGCGATCTCGTCCAAAATGAGCAAACCACCGGCCAAATTACTGCAACGGTAGAACGCAAACATAGCACCATCGAGTTAGGGATACTCCTCCGTAAACAAGGCCGCAGGACGTTAAAACTCAATACCGAAACCCTCCGTCGTCAAATGGAATTTTTAGGCCAAGTGAATGCGGTGCAATTTTCCGGTCTCGATTTAGACTTAGTGCGAGGGGGGCCAGAAATTCGCCGCAATTGGTTAGACGCACTCGTTATTCAGCTTGAGCCAGTCTATGCCTACATCCTACAACAGTATAATCAAGTATTACGCCAACGCAATGCCCTCTTACGGCGACTGAAACAAGAGGAGATGCGGTCTTTGAGTGAAGGGGAAAAGATGCAACTGGCCCTCTGGGATAGTCAATTAGCCGCCAATGGGTCTAGGGTAACACGACGACGGGCAAGGGTCTTGGGGCGATTAGTCCCCATTGCTCAAGAATGGCATCGGTTAATTAGTGGCGCAAAGGAACAATTAGAAATCCACTATACGCCCAATGTACCTTGGACACAAGACAACCCAGAACAAGTACAACAAGCGTTTTTGAGTAAAATTGAACAACGACGGACGGCGGAGAAGTACCAAGGCCGCACGGTAGTGGGGACTCATCGGGATGAAATCGAATTAGTGATTAATAATACCCCGGCCCGGGCCTATGGGTCCCAAGGACAACAACGAACGTTAGTGTTAGCGTTGAAGTTAGCGGAGTTAAAGTTAATTGAGGAGGTCATTGGAGAACCGCCATTATTGCTGTTAGATGATGTTTTAGCAGAATTAGACCCAAACCGCCAAAACCAACTCTTAGAGGCGATTCAAGGACGGTTTCAGACCCTCATTACAGCCACTCATATCAATGCCTTTGATGCCCAATGGTTAAATGCTTCGCAAATTTTTTCCGTTGCTGCGGGAGAAGTCAGTAATTTTTAATTTTATGTCTGATTGGGTGGGCAATGCCCACCCAGCCCTGTCAAGGTGGGTAACGAGATATGGCGGTTTGGAGTCGCCCTCACCCCCCAACCCCCTCTCCCAACCTTGGGAGAGGGGGAGAAAATGTCTCTCACAAGTGTCTGAAACAACGGTG
>NZ_JAQMSD010000190.1 GCF_028330525.1 Spirulina sp. CS-785/01 | reverse complement strand
CATCTCCCCCATCTTCCCTATCTTCTCTATCACCAATCACCAATTCCCAATTCCCAATTCCCTAAGACAAAATTGGTTTTAAATTAATGTGACGACCGACTAATTCGGCTACATTGTCTAACATGGCTTCTCGTTGCTCTCGGTAGTTGGGGACTCCGGTGGGGAGGGAGATTAAACCGCGTCTTTGACGGAGGTGGTTTAACCAAGAGCGTCGCCAGGGGCCGTTATCAAAGAGGCCGTGAAGATAACATCCCCAGATAGATTGGGTGGTATCGACTAAACCGAGATCGGAGTCGTCAAAGAGGGGATAATATTGGGGTTCTTCTTGTTTGATCACTCGGGTGCGGCCTTGGTGAATTTCGTATCCGTCGATGGGGAGGCCGGTTTGGGGATAGTTGGAGGTGCAGATGCGTTGGCGGACGACTTTGCGACGCGCGATCGCCGTTTTCATGGGCAAGAGTTTCAACCCGGCACATTGCCCCAAATTCCCTTCTAACCCGTCGGCATCGGAGACACTTTGCCCTAACATTTGAAACCCCCCACAAATCCCAAAAACTGTCCCTCCGGCGGCGGCGTAGTTTTTGATTTTCTCGGCCATGCCACTGTCATGTAAGGCTTGTAAGTCGCCCATGGTGGTCTTGGTTCCCGGTAAAATTACCGCGTCGGGATAGCCAAAGTCCCCCTCAAGGGGAACATATCTCACCCCCACAGTGGCTTCCGCTTCGAGGGGATCAAAGTCGGTGAAGTTGGAAATGCGGGGGAGGTGGATGACGGCGATGTTGAGTTCTTGATGGGTTTTCCGCGATCGCCGTTCCATTAAACTTAATGAATCTTCCGCCGGAAACAAAGAATCACTCCAAGGAATCACCCCCAAAACAGGAATTCCAGTATATTCTTCGAGCCATTCAATCCCAGATTCGAGTAACGAGAGTTGTCCCCGAAATTTATTAATAATAATCCCGCGAATTAATGCCCGTTCTTCCGGTTCGAGGAGTTGTAACGTTCCCACAATATGGGCAAATACCCCGCCTCGGTCAATATCAGCCACTAAAATAGTCGGGGCGGATAAATGGCGGGCAATGCGCATATTGGTTAAATCTCGATGCTTGAGATTCACTTCTGCGGGACTGCCAGCCCCTTCACAGACCACAAGGTCAAATTCGCTGGACAGTTGGTTTAAAGAGTCTTTGATGGCTTCCCAGCCTCGCTCAAAATACTGCTCATAATAGTCAGAGGCACTCACCGTCCCGGCAGCTTTTCCTTTCAGGATCACTTGGGAAATAGAATTACCTTGGGGTTTGAGGAGAATGGGGTTCATTTCCACCCAAGGACTGACACCTGCGGCCCAGGCTTGCACGGCTTGAGCATAGCCAATTTCGCCCCCAGTGGAGGTGACATAGGCGTTGAGAGCCATGTTTTGCCCTTTGAAGGGGGCAACGCGCCATCCTTTCCGAGAAAGGAGACGACAAAGGGCGGTGGCCACCATTGATTTTCCTGCGTGGGAGGTTGTTCCCACTACCATGATTGCTCGCATAGGGTTTGGGCGGTTCGGGTTAAATGGGGAGTCGTAGCCAACGGTTTAAGGCGTTTTTGAGCCGGCCCCCTAGGGAGGGACGGGGAATACTCCCAGGTTGCTGTTCCCATTTTTTCACAATTTCTCGACCTAGGGGGGTTAAACGGAAACTATCGGTGATGCCTTGGCCATCGACTTCCCGCCGCAGGACTCCTACTTGGATGAGCCAGAGAAGGGCGTTTTCGGCGGCCAGTTCGGGGAGGGTGTGGCGGGTGTAACCGTTTTGCTGTCCGGTTTGACTGGCGATGGCTTTTAGGGGGACGCTCTGGGAGCGCATGGCCAGAAATAAGATTAAGCAAAAGGGGGAGCAAGATAAGGCTCGTTTTGCCCGTTCTACGGTTTTCGGCGCGTATTGGACGGCGGTGGAGGAAGACAGGGTAGAAGTCATAGAGGATTGGCAAATCTGTCGAAATGGAGAGGTCGAAGTGTTATTTGTAAACTATTGTAAAATCTAGGCAAAAATATTGTTGACGTTAGAAAGGAAAATTTATGGTTTTAGCCGTTGGTACAAAAGCTCCTGATTTTACGACCAAGGATGATGCTGGGAATACGGTGTCTCTGTCCGATTTTGCTGGAAAGGTCGTGGTGTTGTATTTCTACCCAAAAGATGACACGCCGGGTTGCACTAAAGAAGCCCAAAGTTTCCGAGATAACTACAGCCAATACCAAGATAAGGAAATGGTGGTGTTAGGCGTGAGTCGGGATGATGAAGCCTCTCACAAGTTGTTTAAAGAAAAATATGGCCTGCCGTTTTCTCTGTTGGCGGATACGGATGGCACGATTACCAAAGCCTATGATGCAGATGGCGGAAATTATTCTAAGCGGGTTACTTATCTGATCGATGCAGATGGGAAGATTGCTTATGTGGATGAGAATGTGAAAACCGATTCCCATGCTCAGGATATTTTAGCCCGCATGGTTTAGGAGTTGATAGTTGATAGTTGATAGTTGAACCACTCCCCTGTTTCCTGGTCTGGAGATGGGGGAGATGGAGCAGATGGGGGAGATGGAGCAGATGGGGAGATGGGGGAGAAGCAAGATTAATTAATTACCCATTACCCATTATCCAATACTCCCCAAAACCGCTACTCCTCAGAGGAAGGGGTGGCGTTTTGCTCTTGTTGGAGTTGTTGTTGTAGGAGTTGGAGTTGTTGTCGCCGGAATTCTTCGCTGGCTTCGTTAAGATTGCGATCGGTTTGTTGACGAAATTCTCCCATTGATGGTTTATTCCCCATATTGACTCGGTGCATGATGTCTAGGGGGTTAAGACCATTTTCTCCCTCAAAGAGACTGTCCCGTTCATTCCGTTGAAATCCTTCGTTGGTAGAGTTGTGCGGAGTTTGGGCGAGACTGGCAGAGGCGAGAAAGGGTAAGATGAGACTCAAGAATAGGCTAAAGGGGAGACGAAAACGAGTCGATAAGTTGAATTGCAGCATGGTTGTTGGCACTTTTGTTACTGAGGTTCGTGTGTTTGCTGTGAGGTTTAGGGGGCTGAAGACGCATCATCCTCAAGGACTCGTGCTGCTCTAAGCGGCTCAAGTCAAGGGAAACGCCCTTCTTGCTCTTTATTATAATCAAGGCCGCGGAGACTGTCTCAGGGGAAATGTTCGGATTTTGTTAAATTCCCTCACACCCTAAAAATCTTGTGTTATGCTACAGGGGTGAGAGATAGGATTGGATTAAGCGTTTGTTTGAAATTTATAAAAGTAACTTTATAGACCTAGATTCATAAGACTAGATTTATAAGAGACCGCCTTGTAAAGACTAAGACGAACCAACATCTGACCCTGATTCCACAATTTTCTTTATTGGTTTGGTTTGATTCTGGAGATTGATTATGTCGATTTATGTGGGTAACCTCGCTTACAGCGTCACCCAAGACGAGCTAAAAGCTGTCTTTACTGAATACGGCTCGGTTAAGCGAGTTTATCTTCCCACAGACCGAGAAAGTGGTCGTCCTCGTGGCTTTGGTTTTGTCGAAATGGACAGCGAAGAGGAAGAAGAAGCAGCTATTGAAGACCTAGATGGTGCAGAATGGCTCGGTCGTGTGCTAAAGGTCAATAAAGCGAGACCTCGTGAACGTGCAGGTCGCCGCTAATCCGTCGAATAACACTCGAATAACACTCGAATAAAACTCGAATAAAACTAAGTCAAGTTTTCACCCCTTTGAACGCAAAAGAAGGTTTCGGTGGGCTTGCTTAGTTCTGCAAAAAAAAGGGCGGTAGGGCATCCCGTTCTATAAAGCTCAGTTTATTTATGTCCTAGAAGTGTCTGGGAGTCGCTGGGAAACTCTCGCCTTAATCTGTGATTGGTGAGGGGAAATGCCGTTATAAAGTAAATCAAATGTCAGGTTAACTCTATCTAAACAAGGGTTAACCCGCATTTATTTTTTTTTATAGGTTAGTGAGATGAGGACTAGGGGTAGCAGGTTACTGAATACGTGCTACACTGGATATCCGACTCTAAAACCAGCCTAGACTTTGAGAAGGTCACTGCACTGTCAATGTTAAGTCTTGGTTAAGTCTTGGTTAAGTCTTGGTTAAGTCTTGGTTAAGTCTTAAAGCCTTGACGACGGCAATTCTGTCATGAGACTTGACAACGTTGACAGTTTTTGATGGTGCAAAAGTTTATAGGTACAATAGAAATTAGGACGAAAATTCTAGGAGGATAGTGTATGACTCAAGTCACCGTAGGTGAAAATGAAGGAATCGAATCTGCATTACGACGGTTTCGCCGGGAAGTTTCCAAAGCAGGGATTTTTGCGGATATGAAGCGTCTGCGTCACTTTGAAACCCCGCAAGAGAAGAAAAAGCGCAAAGCGATCGCTAGACGACGTAAAAAGCGTTATAGCTAAATTAGCTTCGCTTAATCTAAGTTTATTGGGTTCTAGGGAGGTGTCATACACAAGCATAATGGGTATGACTGAAAGCTACAATTCTTCCTAGAACTCTAGTTTATTGATTACGGTTTAATGCTATACTACCCAACCGCCGCAGAAAGTAGTAGTAGTATTAATAGAGGATAAAAGGGGATAACTCCTACAGAAATTCGATGACTATAGGGAGTTTCGAGATAATTTGCACCTTCATTATGTATGAGAGAGGGGTGACATGACTGTTTTTCTGGAATTAATCGGAATTGACTTAGGATTGCCTCGAACAATTCCGGTAGTCATGGCGTTTTTGTTAAGTTTAGTTGTTTTTTTAACCTTTTTACTGATCACAGGGTTGTCTTATCTGCAAATTCCTAAGTTACTGGGGTCTGTAGTTGAGCATTCTTCGTCTTCGGAATTAAAAGAAGTCTATCAGCAAGTCATTCAACCGGACCAAGGGTGGTTAAGTTGGGTGACAATTCTTAGTCTGTTTGATTTTATCTTGTTAACCACTCCCACTCCCACTTGGTTGGCGTTTTGGGAATTACCTTTGGCGGTATTGGTGTCACTGAATGTTACGCTATTAAGTTTTAAGCTATTTACACGCTTTTTTGATAGTTATTTGTTAGAGGTTGTTTTAGAAGATCAAAGTAAAATTAATAGCGAATTATTGGCTTTGGCTAAGTTTTTGACGAAAGCGTTCATTGTGTTAATTATTATATTTTTATTTGCTCAAAGTCACCAAATTAATTTAGTGGGTTTAGTGGCGAGTTTGGGGGTAGGTGGGGTGGCCATTGCCTTTGCTTCTCAGAAAGTCATTGAACAGATTTTGTGGAGTATTGTCCTTTATATTGACCGTCCGTTTACGGTTGATGATTATATTCATTTACCCGATAGAAACTTAGGCCGAGTGGAGTCTGTGGGATGGCGTTCTACTAAAATTCGCTTATCGGGTAAAAATACTTTAGTCGTTGTGCCGAATAGTAATTTGGCTCAGATGAGTATTGAAAATTTAAGTCGCGCTAAACGAATTGTTTCTATTGTGACTTTAACGTTCTTTCGAGTGATGTCTGAAGAAGAAAAAGCTCTGATTCATAATCTTATTTTAGAGAGTACCAATGATATTTTAGGGATTGATCACCAACTCACTCAAGTAACTTTCCAAAATCTAACGGATCCAAAGGGACAAGATTGTGTCCAAGCACAAGTAATTTTCTTTATTTTGGGGACAACTGAGACAACCTTAGAACTGCAACAAGGGTTATTAGCGATCGCCAGAGATAAGATGATTGAACGATTAGAAGATTATGGGATAAAATTCAAGTTTAAAGAAACGGTGGTTGATGTAACGCAACCGATGAATATGTAAGAGTTTGTCATGGTTGGTTGTTAGTTGTTTGTTTGTTGCGTAAATCCCAATTCCCTATTACCCATTACCCAATAATGTTAAATGATTGGCTGCAACTTGAAGAAGAAATTCTACAATATGTTATAGAATTAGTGATCCGGTTGGGTATCTTTACTGTGGGTGCGGTGCTGTCTCCGTTTATTGGGCGATCTTTACCCAAGGTGTTACGGAAAACATTAAAACTGATCGGCTATTATCTTGATATTGATGGAATTGAAATTTATAATCGTTTTGTTGCTCCTTTTAAAAATGCACTTAACCTAACCGGAACGTTTTTATTTTTGGCGTTATGTCTCAATGTTCTCATTGAATATGAAGACCTTTATACGTTTTTAGGGGTGTTTATCTATTTTGCCTTATCGGTTGGGATTGTTTGGTTAGCGTCGAAAATGGCACGACAGGTGATTCGTCGTTCGGTGATTAGCTTAGTGCAACGTTGGTTTGGCGAAGTGAACGAAGTTGTGTTAATTTTTGAAACGCTGATTTATGTTCTGATCCTGCTGATTGCGGTGATTATTTTTGCGGTGGGGTTACGGTTAAATTTAGTGGCGATTGGTGCGAGTTTGGGGTTGGTTGGTTTGGCAATTTCGGGAGCAGCAAAGCAAACCCTCGAAAACCTATTTGGGACCTTACAACTCTATCTTGATCGTCCTTATGTTGCGGGAGAGTATATTCGGATTAACTTTAACCCCTATGCGGAAGATATTTATGGCCGGATTGAGTCCGTGGGGTTACGATCTACGAAAATCCGCATTGTTGCTCAAAATACAATGATGATTGTTCCCAATTCTGTCATGGCCGGTAAAAATCTGGAAAATGTCAGTCGAGGTAAGAAGATCATGGCCATGTTGTGTCTTGATTTTGGCAAATACCTGAAACAAGGGGAACAAGCGTTGGTGAAGCAGATTGTTGAAGAAGCGTGTAAGGTATTCTGGAGTTTTGAACAAGCAAATACTCGTCTTCAGTTTTGTCCCTCGGAAGATTCTGAGAAAGCAGGAACGCGGTTGCGAATTATTTTCTTTATTACGAGTACCAGTGGTAATTCGCTGACTTTGCGGAAACGGTTGTTAGAGTTAGCGAATGATGCGATCGCGCTTAAACTCGCGGCCTACAATCTCCATTTTACGGTTCCTGAACCCACTGTATATATTGACTCCCCCATGTCCATATGACTAACCCCTCTCCTCCCGAAGAAAATCTCCAAAATAATCCCCCTGAAGCGGAAAACTCCCTCTCTCTGGAATTCCTTCAGGAAGAACACCTAAACCTAAAACAAGAGGTGGAAACTCTCCATGAAAAACAAACGAAACTGCGTAGTTTATTACAAACTTTAGTCAGTGGTTTATTAATTGGTATCCTGATTATGATTGGGATTGCGGGATGGTTTGCCTATAATATGTTAGTGCAACAACAAATTAACCGGAAAGAAGCGAAAAAGGCAGCAGAAACCAATGCTAAATTGCGAGAACAGGTAGAAGCATTAGAAGCTACACTTCAGCGTCAACAGCAACAGTTAGAACAGATTAGGCAAGATTTTCCTGATGAGTTGAAGACATTATCCGAGACGGTTCAATCTCAAGAACGTCAGTTAGATTTGTTGCGGGATCAGGTTAATCTGGTTGAAGAACCTGTGGACGATGAACAATAGACAATTAACAATTAGCAATTAAAAATTAATAATTAATAGTTTTAATCCCTAACGGTGTCACTCATCCCTATCTAGAGATTTCCATAATCTCTGTATATTCGTATTGATCAGCACTCCGTTTTACTAAGGGATATGTCACCCCATTAATCTCTAGACTATCTTTCTCACAATCCGGTTTGGGGGAGTGATAGACCAAAACGTATTCTTTGCCAATATAGGGTTTAATTTCCGTTTCCACTTCTCCCCGACTCTGGGTTTTAGTGACAAGAATAATTAACTGGTTGGCCAACTGGGGGAGAGACTGGGCCACATGACGACGGTAAATTTCATCGAGACTTCCGAACGGGGAGTCCATCACCACCGGAAACGTACTGCTATCGGGTCCCATGAGGGTTTTTCGTTGACTCCATTCCCTCACTCGGTCAATTATTCCCCCGATAAAGGAGAGACTGAGAATTTGATTTTCTCCCGTGGATGCGGCCACAGGGACTGCAATTCCCGATGTGTTTTCAATTAGGGTGAGTTCGTAGTCTGGACTTAATCGGGGTTGGTAGGGGGTAAAAGAAATTGAACTAAAAATTTCTTGCACTCGCAGTTCTAAAGAGCGACGGAATTGGTTTTCTAATCGGGTTCGCACTTCCGTTAACCGGGTGATGACTTCTTGGGTTGCGTCGATGCGTCGTTGTGCGAGGGTTTGTTTGTTTTGTCGTTGTTGTTGTTTGCTGATTTGCTTTTCGAGGTCTGTGATTACCGTGTCAATTTCGTCGATTTCCTGTTGATTTCTCCCCTGTTCTAAGGTCAAATGGCGAATTTTTGTCTCGATTTCGTCCAGTTGTTTTTGTAACTGTTGAATTGCTTGATCGGGATATTTGCGGAGTTTTTGTTTTACATTGTCTAATTCATTCTCAACTCTGGCTAAATCTTGACGCTGTTGTTCTCGGTTGGCTTGGATTCGATCAACTTCTTGCCAAAATACGGGGATTTGGGTTTCTAATTCTGTCACTCTTGCTTCTAAATGAATGGCCGCTTCTTCTACATCGGCAATTCCTGCTTTATTCATCCATGTTTGGACGGCCTGTTGTGCGGGTGTTCCTTCGCTTAATTCTGTGCCACAAATACAGCGTTTTTGGTCGAGTAATCCTTGGACAAAACGTTGTTTAATTCCGGTGGGGAGTTCCCCGCGATCGCGCAAATCTTGAATAATTCCCCAAAATTTTTGGGTCAGGGGTTGGGTGAGTACCGTGTAACCACTTCCTGAGATTAATCCTTTCAGTTCTTTTTTCCCTTTAATTAACTGGTTACGGAGGGATTGTTCTTGCTGTTCTAACTGGACTTTGAGAGTTTGTAATTCTTCTGCACCCTGTAAGGCTAATAATTGCTCATTTAAGCTCTTTTTTTGGGTGTCTTGTTGGCTGAGTTCTTGGGTGATTTCTTGTTGGCGAATGAGTAAATTATCTCGGTGTTTCTCTTGTTTATTTTGTTGACGAACTAATTTCTTGGTTTCAATGTCCCCAATTTTCTTTAATTCGTCCTGTAATTTGCGTTTAACGGCCTTAGAATGGTCGATGGCACGGTCTAAAACTTTGACCCCTAATAATTCCTTGGTATCCTCAGCAATACGATGTTTAGACTCAGATCGGAAAATGTGATCAATACGTTCCCCATCAAAAAAGAAATATTGATGTAAACTTTCGGGTAAAATACGGTTAATAATTTCGTCGGGTTGTTCTAGGGGAGGAGTCCAACGGCCATCGTCCCCGGCAATTAACATAAATAATTTACTTTGGCTATATTGGATAATATTATCTTTATCTTGGCAAGCGTAACATTGCCGTTTTAATTGATATTGTTTGTTCTCATGTTCAAAATAAATTTCTGCGTGGCATTCTACTGATGTCCCGGTTTTAACTTCAGAAATTGCCCGTTTATTAATGAGGAGTTCGGGAGAGTTAAAGGCCGCTGTGAATTTTTCGTAGAGTACCCAAGTAAAGGCGTTTAATAGGGTGGTTTTTCCTGCTCCATTATTGCCATGAAACAGGGTAATATTTTCTGCTCCACTAGCTAAATAAATATCTGGGGTTGTTCCGTAAAATTGCCTAAAGTTATGTAAACGAAGGGAAATTAATTTCATTGGATTACGTCTTTAACTATTTGCATAATATCATCGTTAATATTACGAGGGGTTTTCAGATATAATTTATCCCGTTCTAGTTTTAATATCCGTTCAATCAAGGTTTTAACTTCCTCGGATGCTGTATCAATAGGTTCTTGAACTTTATCTAACCGTTCGGAATGTTTCATTTTGATTTTTTATTTGTTGTTTGTTTGCCTCTATCTTCCCCCAATTATCCATTATTCATTAATAATCACCCATCATCCAAATCATAGCGGGATTGTAACTGAAATAAAGTTTCTTTGGCTTCAGTGGCATTTTCGGCTAACTCGGCAAAAGCAACAAAGCGGATTAATTCTTTGCGGAGTAGGTTGCGTTCCACCTCCCAGGTTTCTCGGTCGAGGGCAGGGGGTAATACAATCATGTCAAAGAGAGTTGCTTGGTCTTTGTCGGGATGGGGCCGTAAAATGCGGCCTCGTCGTTGGATGAATTGCCGGGGGTTGCCTGTACTTGCCAAAATAATTGCGGTTTGAATAGCGGGAATGTCCACCCCTTCATCGAGGCAACGAATGGCCACTAACCCCTGTAACTCGCCGCGTTCAAACTGGTGGCGGAGTTTTTCCCGTTCTTCCTTGGGGGTTTCGGCGGTGTAGGTGTTGACGCGATACCCCAATTCACGGCCTAAAATGCGGGTGACGGCCTCGACTTGTCGGGCTTTTTCCCCCTTGATATGGCCATCGCCACAGTAAAATAGGGTGTGGGTGGTGTGGCGGCGGGTGGCCATTAATTGGCGGAGGAGGTGGAGTTTGTTGGCTGCTGAACCGATTAAGCGCGATCGCTGCATTAACAAAGCCGTCACCGTGCTACTATTCTCTAGGGTCTCCTGTTCCGCCAAAGCCCAGCCAATGCGCTTTGTGAGTTTCGCATAACGCCAGGCTTCCTCTGGGGTGAGTTCCACCAATAGGGGATGATAGCGGTAACGGACTAACGCCTGTTTCTCAATCGCGTCAGCCAGGGTGAATTCTGGCTCTAGAACCGCCCCAAAATAGTTAAATAGGCTTTCCGTCCCCGAATCATCAAAATAACGCTCAGGGGTTGCAGAGAGGGCAAGACGTAAGCCAATATTGCGGGGTAAATAGCTTTCCATTTGTTGCGCCCCTAAATTATGGGCCTCATCCCCCACAATCAGGGTTTTGGGGGGGAAAAATTGCAATTGCGATTGTAACCCCTCGCTAATTAACGTGGCATTAGTGGTAATCAGGGTAAGAAACGGTTGAGTTGCGGCACGGATATTGTAGAGTTGCCGAGAAAGGTGGCCTTGCCACTGTTGCACATTTTCAAACGCTAAGATGGGGTGCAGGTTAAATTTCTGACATTCCCTTTCCCATTGGGTGACGAGGTGAATTGAGGGACAGATCACCAGTAAGACTTGTAATTGGATTTGTTGATAGAGTTCAGCAGCAATAGCTAGGGCAACAATGGTTTTACCGCTTCCGGTAGCCATTTTCAATGTGCCTCGGCCTCGTTGTTCAAACCAACTTGCGATCGCTTGTTTTTGATAATCTCGTAACTGCAAATGAGCCGGAAGTTGGGGGACATGGTGAGTTTTCACCCCATAACGGGGTTTTGCCTCCCGCACCCGCAACGAGTCCCCTTGTCCCCGATATTGTTGGGCAATTTTGTCCCAAGGGAGATTAAACTGCTGGGTGATCGGGGGTTGGTGATCTAGCGGTAGTCCGGTGTCGTATTTCGCGCCAACCCTAAACTCTGAACGCCCCACGCCTTATCCTCTCATTCGCGTTTTCAAACATTATAGGAGCTTTTGGAGTCCCTTCAACTCCAGAAACCGGGTTTCTGTGGTCAATCTTGTTGAAAATACCCCAATCTTGAGAGAAACCCGGTTTCTCACCCCTTAGTTGGGTTAGTGTTATCTTAGCGTCGCAAAAAGACCTTCGCTTTCTCAGAAGAACTATGAAATCACTTACGAGAATCACCTTTAACCCCGAAGTCATGGGGGGTAAACCTTGTATTCGAGGTTTACGGGTTACAGTGGGAACGATCATCGGATTAATGGCTTCTGGGCATACGCCTGATGATATTCTGGCCACTTATCCTTATTTAGAACGCGAGGATATTTATGAAGCCTTAGCCTATGCTGCCTGGCGAGTCGAGGAAATTGAAGTTCCTTTAGCCTCAATATGAAAATCCTCATTGACATGAATCTTTCCCCAGACTGGGTGAAAACGTTTACAGAAGCAGGAATAGAAGCGGTTCACTGGTCAACTGTTGGCGATCCTCGTGCCTCTGACCAGAGTATTATGACATGGGCTTTGGAGCATCGCTATATTGTCTTTACCAATGATTTGGATTTTGGGATTTTGCTGGCAGCAACCCAAGCAGAGTTCCCCAGTATTATCCAAGTCCGGACTCAGGATGTATTACCGACGGCCATTGGAGAATCAGTTATTACTGCGTTAAACCAGTTTCAGTCACAATTGGAATCTGGAGCGTTAATCACTATTGATAGTTCCCGTTCAAGAGTCCGAATTTTACCCATTGTTTCCAATTGAGCGCAAATTGAGAGCTAGAAACCGGGTTTCTGTGGTCAATCTGGTTAAAAATACTCCAATCCTGAGAGAAACCCGGTTTCTCACCCCCCAAGGTTTTGGGGTTTAGCTTCTGGGGTTAGGGGAGATCAGTAATCCAGCACAAATGAACAAAAAAAACATCATTAGAAAGAGCATTATAAAACCGTTCATCGGCTGTTACCATTTTACATTGTGTTGGACAGCTAAAGCTAGATAAATGCAGTCATACACCGCTTGATTCACTCTTGTGGCAATTTCTAAGGCTTGAGGAATCAAAAAATAAGATTGGTGAATTCGCCAAGGATAACTAATCATTGCATTAAAATCTACTTTGGCTTCTTCTAGTGACAATTCTCCTTTTCTCACTCGTTTCCAGAGAATATTACCAATTTCAGAAAAACCAAAATCAGGGACTAAAAGTTGATAGTCTGGGTTTCTTAACCGTAGCGCATCATTTGAATGAATTTCTGGTAACACCCATTTAATCACCACATTCGCATCTACAACATATTGAATCAACGTTGTCTATCCTCCCGTAATAAATCAGCACTATTACTAAAAGATTGGGAAAAATGTTGTTGTCGGGCTGCGTCAATTTTTGCCCATGCTTGAGCCAAATTTTGGGTTGAGTCAGTAGTTTCTGTGTTTTCTAGAGTTGTTTCTAAAATTGCTTCGATTTCTTCTTCTAAGTTACGGTTATTGGTTTCAGCTAATTTCTGTAATTTTTCGAGTAAGGCGGGTTTGAGATGGACTAAGGGAATTTGAGTCATTTTTTTTACAGAGGCATTGGAGCAAGAGAAAAATAGGTTAATTTATTAATATTGTATCGGGAATTTAGTCCTTTGAGAGCAAAGTGAGAGCCAGAAACCGGGTTTCTTAGCTCAATCTTGTTGAAAATACTTCAATCTTGATAGAAACCCGGTTTCTCACCCCCCACTTTTAAGACTCTTTGCTCCCCCAACCCGTTTTAACGGGTTTTCGCTCTTAGCCTTGGGTTTTAACCCAAGGTTCTGGGGTTTAACTTCAATCTTCAATCTTGAGAGAAACCCGGT
>NZ_JAQMSD010000189.1 GCF_028330525.1 Spirulina sp. CS-785/01 | reverse complement strand
CGTTTATACATCTCCAAGGCTTGACGATAGAGGGGTTCGGCTTCTGCGTATCTGCCTTGGGATTGGTACAATGCAGCCAGATTGTTGAGGCTGGTGGCGACTTGGGGATGCTCTTGTCCCAACAGGCGTTTATACATCTCCAAGGCTTGACGATAGAGGGGTTCGGCTTCTGCGTATCTGCCTTGGGATTGGTACAATGCAGCCAGATTGTTGAGGCTTTGGGCGACATCGGGATGCTCTTGTCCCAACAGGCGTTTGACCATCTCCAAGGCTTGGCGATAGAGGGGTTCGGCTTCTGCGTACCTGCCTTGGGATTCGTACAATAGTGCCAGATTGTTGAGGCTGGTGGCGACTAGGGGATGCTCTTGTCCCAATACCTGTCGTCGGATTTGTAAGATTTGTTCTGCAAGGGGAATGGCTTCTGCGTATTTCCCGGCTTGGTAGAGTTGGATGACTTGTTGATTCAGCCGTTCTGCTTCTGCTAGCTTAAACTCATCTGCTGTCGCCTCTCGCCAACTCAGGGTATAACTCCCTGTTTCTCCTGCTTCGTAAGTATTAACAACAATCTCATATTGCCCCGTCATCGGAAGCTCAAGGACGATTCTCGCATTTGTCCCTTCTCCCCCATCGTCATCTTGGGTTATGATGTCCCCTTCTGGGCTGCGGAGTAGGAGGTAGGAGTCAAAGTCTTCACTAATGAGGTCTATGGTAATCTGCTCTCCCGCTTCTCCAGTGAAGGTGTGGACATTGTAATAACTGTTGTCCTCTTCAAGTTGCTGACTATTACTATCGAGTCTTCCCTCAATGGGGTTAGCGGGACGGGTTTCTGTGGTTGTCGGAGTTTGTGCGAGGAGAGTAGTGGGTGTTGTCACACCTATCCCCAGTGTGAGTATCAAGGCACAGGCACGATGATTCAGTAGTTTTGAACCTGTAACTGTTCTGGGGAAACCCATGATTTTTTCCTCTCCTCATCTGATTTACCTTCTGTGTTAACTCATATCTCTGAGTTGGCCGCAGTTATGCAAGTAAAAAATTGTTGGATTCTTGGGTTGAAACGGCTAATGCTCCCCTTGGGTTAAAACCCAAGGCTAAGAGCCAAAACCCGTTAAAAACGGGTTAAACACTCCCAACCCTCTCTCCTTCTCCCTCTTTGTGTCCTCTGTGCCTCTGTGGTGCAATTTTTACCATCTATTTAAGGTTTCCGGGTGATAAAAGCAATTATGTTAACTTGTGAATAGCCCAATATTCTTAACCCCAAAGACGCTATGAATGCTCATAAAATCCAAGCGACTATTAATGAAAACGGTCAACTGCTCTTAACCGATTTACCCTTTCAAGCAGGAGACACAGTAGAAGTAATTATTTTAGAACATCCTGCCCTTAATCCTGACACCAATCCTTACCCGTTAAAAAATAAACAACCTTACCATTATGATGATCCGTTTGAACCTGCGATTTCACCCGATGAATGGGAAATCAGTATATGATTATTTTAGATACCCATATTTGGGTTTGGTGGGTTCAAAATGATTCAAGATTAACTCCATCTCAACACAACTGGATTGACACTTATCAAGCTAGGGGATTAGGCGTGAGTATTTTTTCTTGTTGGGAAGTGACGAAATTAGTGTCTAAAGGAAGATTGATCCTTCCTGCTTCAGTAGAAATATGGTTAAAAACGGCCTTGGCCTATCCTGGTGTACAATTACTCCCACTCACTGTATCCATTGTGGTACAAGCTAATCAATTACAAGGGTTTCATAACGACCCGGCTGACCAAGTTATCGTCGCCACCTCTAAAGTTTATGACCGTCCTCTTTTAACTGCCGATCGCAAAATTTTGAATTATTCTGGATGCAATACTTTATAGAAACTTGGGTTAAAACCCAAGGCTAATAGTCACAACCCGTAAAAAACGGGTTAAAGACTCCAAACCATCTCTCTTTCTTCCTCTAGTGTGTCCTCTGTGGTGCAATTTTTACTAAACAATCTTCACATTTTTATATAGCTTAGATAAAGCGATTTGCCAAGAAAATGAAACAATATTTAATATACAATCTTGACCCTTATATTCTTTAAATAACCATTCCCCCTCCCCTTGTTTAATATACTGCTCTACCTGATATTTATATTGATCAATTAGGACATATTCTTGAAAACTACTGAGAGAGCGATAATATTCAAATTTCTCTCCTTTATCATAATTTTGAGTGGATTGCGAAAGCACTTCTACGATTACTGTAGGGTTGAGAATTACCGTATGTTTATCCTGATCATAAATAGGTTCATCTTTTAAAATCATTACATCAGGATAAGTGTCTATATTGTGGGCTGGAATGTGAACTTTGACATCTCCAATAAAAATGGGATAATTGTGTTCTTCAAACTTCACAAGAAACTGGTTACAAAAATTCAATGCAAGACGATTATGTTCTGTTGTACCACCTGTCATGGGGATAATTTGTCCATTATGATATTCATTTTTATATTCGGCGGTTTCTTCTAACTCTAGATATTCTTCACGGGAATAGAGTTTGGGGGGAGATTCAATGATCATTGTTATTTTATGAGATTAAAACCGATAGAATGATTATAGCAAATGAGTTTTGGGGGAAGTAGGTTAGGATCAATAAACGTCTATAAAGCAATGGGTTGGTAATGCTAACTTAATATGCCTTGGGTTTTAACCCAAGGCTAAGAGCTAAAACCCGTTAAAACGGGTTACGGTAAAACTTTATCCTTTTTCCTTCCTTCTGCCATCTGCCTTCTGCCTTCGGATGTTGCTCACTGACTCACTGCCTGAAATTCTTTCAACTGCTTCTCATAAGTATTAATTTTCCCATTCAACTCCCGAATCCGCCTTGATAGTGCCTTGGTAATATTCACCGCAATTTCGGGGGTTTCTTCAATGGCATCCGTTAACTGAAGTTGATTTAACGTTAAACAGTCACAAGTCTCAATCGTTGTCACAGAAGCCGATCGCGGTTCCGCATCAAACAACGACATCTCTCCAAAAAACGTCCCCTTCTCTAACTTGGCCAGATCGCGATCGCCCAAATGTACCCGCACCCGGCCCGACACCACAATATACAGCGATCGCCCCTCCTCCCCTTGCTCAAAAATCGTATGATCCGCCGGAAACGACAACTCATCCATGGCCGAGGCAAGTTTCACCAGAAACTCATCTCGCAATTCCTGAAAAATGGAGACGCGCCGTAAAAAGAGTAAGCGTTCAAAACTACTCAGCATATTGCAATCTCAAAGGAAGAAGGTTAGCTTACAACTCCAGACGCGAGAAATGAGACTCCCCTGACTGGATACTTAAAAAGATTCTAACAGTCTAACAGTTGAGAACCATGGCCTTGAAAACGCTAGATGAAACCCAATTTGGCAGTTTTCCCCCTGATTTTCCCCGTCACGGAGAATAATTCAACGACTGTTTTAACCGATCCACCTGGGCAGCCACCAGAGGATCAGGATCATCCTTGAGAACCGGAAGCAACTCCCAACAAGTGCGAGGACTCGCCGCATTCAGATACGCCAAAACCGCCTCTCTGGCGAAACTACTGGGGTGACGGAGGCCCACTAACGCCGCCTCCCGATCAATCCCCCAACGATTAGCCTTCGCCAGATGGAAACAACAGGCCAACGTCCAATCCGAGAGAAAATGGCGTAACTCTAACAACCGTTGTACCCGCAACTTAGGCGATAAGGGATTATAAGGAATCACCTCGCTTAAATCCTCCAACCGTTCCTTGAGGGGACGATTTTCTAAAATACTCAGTAAATAAGGCTTCTGTGGCACATCCAACGTATTATCCAAAATCTCTAACCCCAACGCATTACTCACCTCAGAATCCGAATCTAAATTTAAAATCGCCGCTTGAATAGAACTAAACGGGTAAAGTAACTTCATCACCAAGAAACAGCGATCTAACCCATCCGACTGCATCCCCTGCAAAGCACTGCGTAATAAATCCGCCTCTAACCCCGTCACCGCTTGCTCCGACAAATCAGACTCAGCAGCATAGAGTTGCGCCAACAGGGACAACTCCTGATCCAACAACATCTCCACCCCACTGCGTCCCATCTGCTCTAAAACCGCCTCAATTCCCCGTTCTCTAGGGATTTTGAGAATAATCCGTAACACATTCCGACGGGTAGTTCCCCAACTGACCAATAATTGCTCAATTAACGCCGCCAAAGCGTTATCCGTACCAATATCAGCCATGGCCCCCCAACATTGAGAACGAATAAAATCCGGTTTGTGATTATCTTCAGCAATACTCTGTAACAAGGGCAACGCATCATCCCCCAACTGCACCAGAGACTCCCGCGCCGCCTCTCGCGTCGAACGATAGTACAATCCTTTCAGGAGAGAGGGATAATATTGCTCTAATTTCTTTTGCGCGATCGCATCCAACAACGTACAGCGCACCCGCACCGACTCATCCTGCAACAACTTAGGAACATACACCCGAATCATAGAACTTTGGGGAGCAACCTCCTGTAACGCCTGTACCCCAATAATCCGATCCCTCTCCCGGGGCGAAGTCAACATCTGCTCCATCGTCGCCAACGCATGAGCGCGATCGTCCTCACTCCCCCGTCGTAAAATTAAACCAGCCGCCGTCCCCCGCACCATGGGATCAACCCGTTCATTCAAATACGGCTTCAACGTATGGGTTTCTAACTCCGGTTGCGCCAACCAAATATAGCGCAACGCCAACGCCAACACCTCCAACTTAGGTTTCGCCTCAATCAAACGCTGCACATCCCCCAAATACGCCGTATTAGGATAGCGCAGCATCACCTCCATACTCTGTCGTTGTAACCCCGGCGAAAACTGCACCAAACGTGGAGCTAAAATTTCCCCCGCATTGGGCAGATCAATCCGTTCTAACAGCTGAATACAAGACCGTTGATCCTCCTCCGAGGGATTTTGATCCAACGCCTCCAAAATCGCCCGGCGAAACGCCTTCAGATCAACCGTAGAAAACCCTAACCGGCCCTGTTCCGCACTCTGCACCAACAGCGTAATATAACTTTGCCGCAGTAACAGCGCACTCAACGCCCAAATAATCGAGAAAAACACAATAGCCGCCACAAACACCCCCCCTTGTACCTGTCGGGCAGCCTCCGGCTGTAAATCCTGTAATAAACGCCCCAATACCCAAACAATCGCAATCATTCCCCCCCCCGTCAGCCCCGTCGAGAGGGGTTCAGCAATCCCCTGCACCTGCGTCTGGACATTACCACGAATTTCGGCAGGTAGCGGTTGGAACAAAAACGGCTCAATCCCTGCAATTAGCGTATAACGGAGTAACTCATCAAAAAAGCGCAGTACAATCACCCCAAAAAAGAGGATTTTTGCACTATCAATATCTAAACCCCCAATATTCGTCAGATCAAACACAATTGTGAAAAACCCTAACACCGACAGAGAGACAGGCAAAAACATCGCCGCCACAAATACCCCCAACCGTTCCACAGCCCGACTGGAGACAAACCATTGGGTGGCCAACTCGCAAATCCCCAAAATCCCCGAAAATAAACCCAAAAATCCCGCAATTTCATCGGTATTGGGATACGCTCGTTCCAACTCCCCTAAATATTGGAACTCCACCAACAAATAGAGCAGTTCCCCCAAAATAAAAAAGGCAAATAACGGCACAATATAGCGGCGTAGCGTGCTGCTAGTGCGTTTTGCCGTATAAGTCGGTTGCAGTTCCTCAATTTCCCGCACAGGCGTATCTGGGAAGGCTTGTTTGTAGCGGTTACTGAGATACAGCAACGTCGCCCCCCCACCTAAAATCATCAATGCGGCAGCAATAATAATATTTTGTAAGCCAATCAGGAAAATTAGCACCGGGAGGGAAAACCCAGAAATGACATCCCCCAACAACAACCCACTAGAGATAATGGGGTAAGTCCGTTTAATTTCCCGAATATTAAACAGTTGGTTAGCGGCCACTTGGGAATTGAGATCATTAAGAATTTCTTCTGCGTCCATCCATAACCGCATCAGAAATACTGTCCCCATCACCAAAAACGGGTTAATATTGCCTAACTCTAGTCCTCCTCGAAACAATAACAGAGGTAAGGCCATCAACAGGGAAACGGCAGTAAAGACCCGTTTTAGGGGCAAGTTATTCTGTAGCCAAGAATAGAGGACCCCTAACCCTGACCCCATCACCGCACTGGCAATATAGATCACGGGCAACCCTTCGGCCCCAAACCGTTCTAAAAAAAGCGCGATAGTCGTCTGTTCCAGCCATAATAACCCCACAGAGGTGATGGTATAGGCCGTAAACATCAATAGGGTTCGTTCCCCTTCTTCCGGTCGAAGGTTAACGATACTCAGAACTTTTTTTCGCCAGTCACTCTGGGGTTTCGCGCTTTTAGACAGTTTCATACTTCAGGCAAAGGAAAAAGACAAAAGAAAAAGGCACTCATCGGAAACGGAAAAGGGTCGCCTGAATGCCTTTCATGGGGATGGGAACAGAGAAAGCCTTATTTTTTGGGGGAGAGTAACATCATCATATTACGTCCTTCTCGTTTTGGGGCTTGTTGGAGTTCGGCAACCTCCTGTAAGTCTTTGGCCATCCGTTGTAATAACTCCTCAGCTAGGTTAACGTGCTGAATTTCTCGGCCTCGGAAGGTGACAGTCGCTTTGACTTTATCCCCCGACTTGAGGAAGCGTTGGGCGCTTTTGACGCGAACATGATAGTCATGTTCGTCAATCTTATAACGCATCTTCACTTCTTTGACATCAGCCGTGTGCTGCTTCTTCCGGGCTTCTTTCTTTTTCTTTTCTTGTTCAAACTTGTATTTCCCGTAGTCCATGACTCGACAGACTGGGGGATCTGATTTATCGCTGACTAGCACAAGGTCTAGTCCCTTTTCCTCTGCAACTTTCCGACCCTCCTCTGGTGTGATAATCCCCAGTTGGTTGCCATCAGTATCAATAGCACGAATTTTCGGATAACGGATTTTGTCGTTAATTTGCGGTACGTCCCGACGGGATCTTTTATCTTTCACAGGCGTATAGCGTAATCGTTGTCGTTGACTAGGTTTTATGGATATAGAAAGATTACATCTGCTATTTTACTGATTCTGCCGGAGTTGCACACTATTAATTCTGGATTAATTTTGGGGAGTTTTTGGGGAGGGAGGAGAATCCCTATTCTTTGCGGGAGTTCCTACAATGGAGGAAAATGTAAATCTTTATTAAAGATGGTGGAATCCGACTGGGAACAGCGTATTGGGAAGCAACGAGACTGGGTGTGGCGAGGGTGGCAAGTGCGGTATTGTTTTTGGCGGCCTCCTGTTCGGTCCTCTAAGCCTCCCCTGATTTTACTCCATGGGTTTGGGGCTGCGATCGAACATTGGCGACACAATATCTCTGTGTTGGGGCAAGATCGGATGGTATACGCCCTTGATCTCTTGGGGTTTGGGGGATCACGGAAACCTGTTACGGTCTATTCTGTGGATTTATGGACGGAGTTGGTTTACGAGTTTTGGCGCACCTTTATTCAAGTGCCTGTGGTGGTGGTGGGGAATTCTTTGGGGTCTTTGGTTTGTCTTGCGATCGCCGCCTCCCATCCCCACACAGTAAGCGGTATCGTCCCCATTAATATCCCCGATGTCTCCCTCCGCCAAGCCACCATTCCCAAGCCCCTACAGCCCCTTGTCAACACCATAGAAGGCATCTTCGGCTCACCCCCCATCCTCAAACCCCTCTTTCAACTCCTCCGCCGTCGCGCCACCATCCGCCAATGGGCTAAAGTCGCCTATCACAATAAAGAGAAAGTCACCCCCGAATTAGTCGAAATTTTAGCCGCCCCCACCTACGACGAAGACACCGCAGATACCTTCTGCGCCCTCTTTACCTCCCTCCGCCAACCCCAATTTTCCCCCCCTATCCAAACTCTCCTCCCCCAAATTAATTGTCCCATCCTCCTCTTATGGGGTCGTCAAGACTGTATGGTCCCCTTTAAACTCGCTCAACAGTTTATCCCCCTCAACCCTAACCTCAAGTTTATTCCCCTAGACAACACTGGCCACTGTCCCCACGACGAAACCCCAGAACAATTCCTCAGTATCCTAATTCCGTGGCTAACCTCCCAAGTGGACAACTCAATATAGCAGTCATCAGCATCCGAAGGCAGATGGCAAATGGCAAATGGCAGATGGCAGAAGACAGAAGGCAGATGGCAGTGGTTTGCGCTCCGCGCACACTACGTGAACGGCAAGCTCACCAACCAGGAAGGATCAAGGAGAGAGTTAACCTAAAAAGAAGGACATACACTAATCACAGCAAGGCTTTTCGCCAACTTTCAGCGATTTTTAGTTTCACCGAGAGTAATCATCAGGCAGTAGTGGCGTGACACAGCTAAAATAGTGCATTAACAAAGGCTAGAAACCTGCTGATTACAGGAAATAGAGCAGAAGTCTAATGCACCAAATTAGCTGTGTCAAGGCAGTAGGGTGCGAAGCGCGACAGCGTAACGCACCAAAAACTGTTCAAGGCTATTCCACAACCTCCACTTCATCCGTATTCACCTCACTAGCCCCTTCAATTTGACTCGCCACATCCACCATCTTGTCCAAAATATCCTGACTCGGCACTTCTCCTTTTAACACCACTGTACTACTCAGTTGTGCCACCCAAAGCGTCTCCACCTCAGCCAAATCCGGATCAAGATCAAACGCCAAAGCCACCCGCTTCGCCAACCCACTTTGATCATATTCACCATTTAAGCCAATACGTTCCGGGGGAGCTTCTTCCCCTTCCTCAGTCACAGGCGGTTCTTCCGGAGTCTCAACTCCCAACCCAATAGACTCGGCAATATTCTCCACCTGTCCACCGGCCTTATCCATCACTTGAGCCTTAACATTCTCCACTTGATCTTCCGCCATAGAGTACATTCGGTTTAACCAACTCATTTGCGTTTTCCTCACTTATTTATCAGTTATTTAATAGATAACCCCATTATGTTCTAGTCGGCTCATCAGGAAACGGGACAATGTGCTGAATCATCTCTAGAAACAGTGCCAAACTCCCCTGACTCTCCCCCATCAGAGACAAGTATGCCCCCTCTCCCAAGATGGGTAGAGGAGGGTAGGGGGTGAGGGCTACCCCCCTTTTTTTAAAAAAAAACAAAAAAAATTTGAACCCTATAACCTCCATATAACAAGGGTTTTCCCAGATCACCTCCAAAAAAATCAAAAAAATTTCAAAAAGGGGTTGACTCCCCCTGATTTTTTCTTTATTATGAAAAAGCTGGGTTGGAGAGGGAAGCGAAAAACACCGCCAAACTCTCTGGAGTCAAGGCTTTAAAGCGAGAGTCAATCGAGCTATAAGCAACACTCAACATCCAGTCCAAAACGCAAACTAACTGAACACTTCAGGTTTAGATAACGGCTTGCATAATAAAGAAAACTAATGAAGGAGCTAAAATAAGCGAATTCATTCTTTGGTTGCCCCAAGAACAATTAGTCGCAGTTAGCCTAATTGTAGGGATTATACCAAAAAGTCGAAAAAATGCAATCCACCTGATAGGCAAAGTTACTTGCAACCCGAACCTTGAAAACTGCATAGGAGAAAAGTAGGAAAGTCCGAAAAGCAGAAAAATTTCTATTTTGAGAGGTCAAGCTAGAAAGGGCTAACGGAGAATCCCTAGGTACGCAGAGGCGAAGAAGGACGTAGTAACCGACG
>NZ_JAQMSD010000188.1 GCF_028330525.1 Spirulina sp. CS-785/01 | reverse complement strand
GCTTTCAACCCAAGGATTGCTTTCAACCCAAGGATTGCTTTCAACCCAAGGATTGCTTTCAACCCAAGGATTGCTTTCAACCCAAGGATTGCTTTCTCACCTAAAATGAATCCCTCAACCCCTTAAAACAGTTTTAAACTATGAGCCTTGGGTTTCACCCCAAGGCCACCAAACTACACCACAAAAAACTAACGCTGACTCACTGCCATAACCACATTATCCTGTTGAACCCGATAATTCGGATTAATCCAACATTGGGGTAAATCCTCCCCCGAAGGAAACCTTAAATCTTGCTTCTGATAAATCGCCAAATCCTGCTTTTCCTCACCCGCATGAGAACGGCCAGTCACTTGAGGCACAGAAGGTTTATACAAATTCTCCAGATTAATCACTTCAATCAAATAACCCGTCGATCTTTGTTCTAAAAACATAAAACATTAACTAATTCTTACACTTAACAACAACCGTTCAAGCACTCCTCACACCAAAATGACATTTCAATGAGCTTAGGAGACCTCGCTTTTACTCTAACGAAACTCAACAAAAAATTAAAATCTGACAAAACTTGTCAGAAATCCCCTAATATTCCCCTTTGAGCCACCAAAAACATGAGCTATCTTTGATTTATCCACCCTAATCCCACAAGGAGCAATGCCCATGTCCCTCAACGGTGTTATAATGCAATACTTCCACTGGTATATTGACCCCGACTTAATCCTGTGGAACGACATCACCGAAAAAGCCAAAGACCTCGCAGACGCTGGCATTACCGCCCTTTGGTTGCCCCCCGCATACAAAGGCATGGGTGGCATCTATGATGTCGGATATGCCGTCTATGATATGTATGACTTAGGAGAATTCCACCAACGGGGAACAACTCGCACCAAATACGGCACAAAAGAACAATACTTAGCCGCCATTCAAGCATTACACGCCAACAACATTCAAGTCTATGGAGATGGAGTCCTCAATCATCGCATGGGAGGGGAGCAAACCGAAATCGTCAAAGCCACCCCCTTCCCCCAAAATAACCGACTCACCCCCAAAGGGTGGATGCGCGACATCAAAACCTATACCCACTTTACCTTCCCCGGTCGCCAACAAAAATACTCCGACTTTCAATGGCACTGGTGGCACTTCGATGCCGTCGATTATGACGACTATACCAAAGAACCCAACACCGTTTACCTATTAGAAGGAAAACAATTTGATGATTACGTCGCCCTCGAAAAAGGTAACTATGCCTACCTAATGGGATGCGACATCGACTTTCAAAACCCAGAAGTCCGCGAAGAAATGCAACGATGGGGGAAATGGTATCTCGACACCACCCGAGTCGATGGGTTTCGTCTCGATGCCATTAAACATATCTCTGCGTGGTTTTTCCCCCAATGGATTGAAAATTTAGAAAATCACACCGGAAAAAACCTCTTTATCGTCGGAGAATACTGGTACAACGACATCAGCACATTACATTGGTACGTGGACTCCGTAGAAGGCAAAATGTCCGTCTTCGATGTCCCCCTCCACTATAACTTCCACTACGCCAGTCGGGCCGGCGGCCATTACGATATGCGCCGCATCCTCGACAACACCATGATGCAGCAACGCCCCACCCATGCCGTCACATTCGTCGAAAACCACGATTCTCAGCCCCTACAAGCCCTAGAAGCCCCCGTAGAGCCATGGTTTAAACCCCTCGCCTACGCCCTCATTCTCCTCCGGGCCGAAGGCTATCCCTGCGTATTTTATGCCGACTATTATGGGGCCCATTACGAAGACTATGGCCGAGATGGCAACCGTTACCCCATTTACCTCCCCTCCCACCGTTGGTTAATTGATAAATTCCTCTACGCCCGTCGTCACTTTGCCTACGGTCCCCAATACGATTATTTCGATCATATTAATACCATTGGTTGGACTCGCCTAGGAGATAACGAGCATCCAAAAGCCATGGCCGTCTTAATGAGTGACGGGGCAGCCGGAAATAAATGGATGGAAGTCGGAAAACCCCACACCAAGTTTTACGACATCACCCAACATATTCCCACCCCCGTCTATACCAACGAATGGGGATGGGCTGAGTTTTTCTGTAATGGCGGCTCAGTCTCCGTTTGGGTAGAAGAATAGTTAAGCCATGGGGAAGCCTCCGAAGCATCAGCAGCATCGGGAGAATTTAAACGGAAATACTGTTAATACTTCCCCATCTCCCCTTTGTGTCCTTTGTGTCTTTGTGGTTCAACTATCAACTATCAACTATCAACTATGCTACCCTTAACCTTAAAAGCATCACCCCCAACCGAATATGGTTCGCCAAATTCCCAAACCCACACAACAAACCCCCTCACCCCCCCAAACCCCACACCAAAAACCCACCATTACTTGGCATCCTTTACCCTCCGACTTTCCCCTCCCTGATGATCCCGTGGAAAACATCCAACAGCCCGCCCTCGCCGCCGCTTTAACCGATGCATTAGGCGCGAATGGATTAATTCAACCCTCCATACTCATTGCCGCTAATTTTGGCTTAGTCGCTACAATAAACGGCAAAACCATTGTTAAAGCCCCAGACTGGTGTTATATCCCCCAAGTACAACCAGTCACCGAAGGAGTCATTCGTCGCAGTTATACCCCCCACGTGGAAGGCTCTCCAGTTGCCGTAGTCATGGAATTTCTTTCCGACACCGAAGGGGGAGAACTATCCGTGCGTTCTACACCGCCTTACGGCAAGTTATATTTTTATGAGCATATTTTACAAGTCCCTACCTATGTCACCTATGACCCTTATGTTGGTCGTTTAGAGGTTCGCTATTTAGAAGAAGGCCAATATCAGTTAGGACAACCCAATGAAAATGGACAGTATTGGATACCAGAGTTAGAGTTATTTTTGGGACTGTGGCGAGGCGAACGGTTAGGACAAACCATTAACTGGTTAAGGTGGTGGGAGTCAGATGGGACTTTGTTGTTATGGAGTAGTGAACAAACGGAAGAAGAACGCCAACGGGCTGAAGAAGAACGCCAACGGGCTGAAGAAGAACGCCAACGGGCCGAAAAATTAGCGGCTAAGTTACGAGAGTTAGGAGTTAATCCCGATGAGCTTTAAAAGTCAAGCACAAACTAATATTGCCCCTTGAGGAGAGCGAAACCCAACAAAACCCTGTCCATATTTCCCTACCAAGAGACCAACCGACAAGAATGCCCCCAATTAAGACAGTCATGCCACTAGAATTAAATTTGTTATAGTTGTAGTCTTTTTAGCAACACCCAAGGACAGTTCAGGCAATGGTAAGGGGAACTCAAGTCTAAAATCACCTTTTTCCCTTAGCTAAAGAATAGAGTGATGCACAATTTCACGACTCCCCAACAAAAAATTCCGCAAAAGATCATTATTGCTGTCACTGCTCTGTGTATCGTTCCCTTTTTTTTAAATCAACTTGGCCTTGACTTTGCCACTCAAGGAGTCCCTTTTGATCTTGAAACCGCGAGTGAATTGCCACCCTCAGAAATTATTGACGCAATGCACTTAACATTAGCGGGGAGTTTCGTGCATACCATTTTAGAATGGAGTGCTTTTTGTGCCGCCTTTTTAATTGTTTTATTGAGTTTATTAAATTATACCGTTAAAGGAAATCCCATGACCCCGATTTTAGGGGTTGCTTTATTCTTTGCCGGGGTGATGGATGCTTTCCATACATTAGCAGCAGATCGACTCATTGAAGCCGTAGCAGATCATCAAAATTTAATTCCGTTTACTTGGGCAATTTGTCGCTTATTTCATGCACTAATCATGATTGTGGGGGTAGGTTTATTTTTAATCAGTCCTCAAATGAAAGAACGCACCAAAAGCACTAAAAATTTAAACCTTGTTATTATAATTAGTTTTATTTTTGGAGTTGTGGCGTATAGTATCATTTATTTTTGTGCGACTAGCTCACAACTGCCGCAAACCATGTTCCCCAATAGCTTAATTACTCGACCTTGGGATGTCATCCCGCTTCTACTTTTTCTTTTCGCAGGTTTAGTGGTTTATCCCAAGTTTTATCATCAAGAATCTAGTATTTTTACCCATGCTGTTGTCATTAGTGCAATTCCCAATGTAGCGACACAGGTTTATATGGCATTTGGTTCTACGGCCTTGTTTGATAATGCCTTTAATATTGCGCATTTCTTAAAAATCCTCGCTTATCTTGTCCCACTTATTGGACTATCTTTAGACTATGTAAATACTTATCAAAGTCAAGCGAGGTCATTATCTGCTGATTTAAAACAAAGTTTAGCATTTCTCCGGTCTTTAGCGAATAAAGTCTTAGATTCAACCCAATTAACCAATAAAATTAATGAATCAGGACAACAACTAGAAAGTATGGTGACACAACAAGTTGCCGCCCATCGAGATGTTTTAGCAACTACCACTGAAGTGGGACAAATTTCTGAACAATTAGTCGAAACCGTTGAAGAAATAGAGTCTGCTTTCACTTCTTTACAAAAATCTTGTAAAATGCTGTCCGAACAGTTAGGAGAAATTGCAACAGGAGCAAATAATATTCATAATATTATTGATCAAATTAATTACATTGCAACACAAACTAAAATGCTTTCTCTTAATGCCTCGATTGAAGCATCGAAGGTAGGAAACGCAAGTACCGGGTTTACAGTGATTGCTAAAGAGATTAATAAATTGGCAGATGAAACGGCTAATATTACTGAAAAAATTAATCCCATTCTAGATTAAATGCAATTTTCGGTAGCAGATGGCGTGAAAGAGATGGATCGGTTTACCACAGAACAAATTACCAGCCTAAACACTAAAGTGGAAACTATTCATCATAATATTAAAGCCCAAAGAACTAAATTTCAGGGAATTCAGGAATCAGTTAAGGAGTTGAGTCAAGCCTCAGAACAAACATCTTATTACCTGCGTCATACTTTGCAAGAAACGAAAGAATCTTTAGAAAATTTATCTCAGTCGGTACACCAGTTACAAGCGGAAATGTCCCAATTCTCCGAACAGCCTCACTCGGTTGATTAAAAAACCCCCTGTTTCTCTGTTCGTAGTCAGTAATCCGGACATCAAAAACCCTCTTATCTCAAATCCAGTGTATATTTATTCTGGCATGAGGGGGGTTGCTTCCGATAACTTCTCTAAATTTTGCCAGACGAGATTCAGGAGAGTCTCTAGCCCTTCCCCAGTAGCCGCAGAAATCTCTAAAATGGGTAGGGGGGTGTATTGGGCTAATTCCTCTTTAACAATGGCTTTCAAGTCTTCTTCTGCGGCATCGGTTTTATTTAAGACTAAAATTTGAGTGCGACTCGATAATCCCTTCCCATACGCCTTTAACTCATCCTGAATTGTATGGAAATCCTCAATAGGATTATTCGCCGTAATATCAATTAGATGGACTAATAAGCGAGTCCGTTCAATATGCCGCAAAAACTCATGGCCAAGGCCAATCCCTGCATGGGCCCCCGCAATTAACCCTGGAATATCTGCAAATACCGTCCCATCTCCCGTTGGTTTGCGAACAACGCCTAAATTCGGCACAAGTGTCGTAAACGGATAATTGGCAATTTTCGGACGGGCTGAAGACAACGCCGCAATTAACGTGGATTTTCCCGCATTGGGTAAGCCAATAATGCCCACCTCGGCCAATAACTTCAACTCTAACCGCAAACGGCGTTGTTCCCCTTCTAACCCCGGTAAAGCGTACTCTGGGGCGCGGTTGTGGTTGCTCAAAAAATGCCGATTCCCTAATCCTCCTTTGCCCCCTTGGGCTACGCAAATTTGTTGCTTAGGTTGGGTTAAGTCGCCAATGGTTTCCTCACTGGTGAGGTCATAAATTAACGTCCCACAGGGGACTTGTATAATTAAATCCTGCCCAGAAGCCCCCGTACAGTTATTGGGTCCTCCTCGTTTGCCATTATCTGCCTTAAAATAGCGGGAATATTTGAAATCGAGGAGGGTTTGCAGTTGTTCATCCGCTTCCAAATAAATTGATCCCCCTCGTCCCCCATTGCCTCCAGCCGGCCCCCCGGCAGGAACATATTTCTCCCGACGAAAAGCGACGATCCCATCGCCCCCATTTCCGGCTTGTACTTCAATTTCTGCGTAATCAATAAACTGCATTTTTCATCAATTAATAATTTAGACTTAACAATCAATAATGGGGAAATAGTATTGAGTTTTCCCTTTTACCAATGGTCTTGGAATTTTTTGAGCCAACATTGTAAAGTTTTACTCCGTCGTTTAATTGTTCCCCCAGAAAGCGATGGACAAACATCTTTCAAAAACTCAGTTGCTTTTTCTGGCTGAAGCTCTGAGAGATCATTGACATCTTGCCAGTTAAACCATGCTAACCCAAGATTAGATGATATAAACTGATAAGCTAAAAACCGTATTTTCGCATTTTTGGGCAAACGCTTTAGCATAAAACAAGCAGGAGTCGGTCGCACACGCTCATCAGCAAGACCCAAAATTTCTATTGCTCGCCGATAATAAGCAAATTGTCTTGTGCTAACCCCTTCTAATTTTAAGAACTTTTGTTTCACAATTGGTGGGGATGTAGGATATTGAATTAATAGAGATGCAAAATCTAAAATTCGTTCAAAGTTATCTGCCTGTGGAACATCATGAGAAAGGAGTTTTAAATTATTTTTGACAGACTCTTCTAAGTTATCAAAAATTCTATCTTCTGTAGATATAGATTTCAAAAATAGGTGTTCTGAAGTATTATGAGAAAAAGCAATATCAACTTGTAAATCATCCTGTTTTAATTGATAAATATAGTCTTGCCAGCTATTTAAAAAAGAATTACTTTGTTCATTCTTTTGAGATTCTATTGAAAATAAAGAAGCAATTTGGCTTGTTAGTAAATTCGACTGATTCTGACTAATGTTAATGTGTAATAAAATTGTCCAAGACCCGGGTATGGCTTGGGCAGGTATAAAAGTAGGTAAGTTTGAATTGGGCGAAGTTGTATTAACCACTTCTTGAAACAAACGTTCTATTTTATCAATCACATTTGCCCCAACTGACCAAGAATTTTTGTGCGTAGAACTATCAATACGAACAGCAACTGATAGTCCTTGTTTATGTTTTCCAAAAATTGTTCCTAGTGCAGCAAGAGAAGCTGTTATAAATCTATTGATTTGTTCTTTGATTTTAGAATTGTTTTCATCTTGCTTCAAAATACGAGAAGAGTAAATTTGATCAACTAACGTCTTAGCAGCAGACCAAATATTTTCATCCGTATATTGAACTGTATGTGCATTTATTACAAATTCTTCTAATCCTTCACTCCATTCCTCTTTTATCTCTAAATCATCCACCTGATCTAATACAGACTGCATTTGCCTTTGAAGCTCTTGCAATTGATTCTGAGTTCGAGGGGCTTTTGCATAATTTTCTCCCTCAGTAGCGATAAAATCTAAAGTTTGTTCAGCAATTAAGGAATTTCCCTGAGACAGACTCACGAGGAAAAAAGCATCTAATGCAGGTGTGAGCAAGGCAAAAAGCGGGGATTCCCAATTTTTAACCCAAGTCGTCAGTCCTAAAATACTAATTCTCGCTGGACTATCCGCAGAAACTGGTGATGCTTGTTCTGAAACGCTTTGAGAACGGGATAATACGGCGGCCAGTAGTAACCAGAGAACCTCAGAATTAACGGATTGCTGCGGGTTGAGCAGTTTACGCGCTAAAACGCCTAACGCAATTTCTAACTCCTGTTGTGTTCCTAGGGCAAGTAACGCAGCAAAATCTCGAATCTCTGCATTTACTCTTGTCAGATCAGTTAGCCTTCTCTCAACAGCATCTCTTGCTCCGTCGGGGTTGTCGGAGTCTAAAAATTGCTGTACCTTAGCGAGGCTCATAGTCATTCAGCGTTTTCTACTGGAATAAAGGTCAGACCTTTCCGAATCTCAATATCAACACGAGCATTGGGAATGGTTCGTTTAGAATCTTGAAAGGAGTGAGGCTGTGATTCTGGCCCAACTCCTCCTTGCTGACTCGCATTTTCAATAAAACGTTGTGCCTTTGCAAAAGCTCGTTTGCGTTCTTTTTTTTGAGATTCACTGCATTTTGCTTCAATCTTAGCAAGAAACGATAACCCTTCTTGATCTGTCACAGGTTGCTCTCTAGCCCAAGAACGGGTGTAACCTCCTTCAATAGGGATATCATCACCTTGAGCTTGGACTGCACCTCGATAAGGGGTTGGGGAACTCGACATATTCAATCCTCTAACCGAAACAAAGCTGGGTAGGCGAAGGTACTCCCACCCAGAAGAAGCTAATTGGTTGTCCTTGAGAACTTTAATCAACTTCTGAAATGTGTCTTAGTTTACCCTGAAACCCGAAATAGAGAAATCCCAATGCTTTAACAATATTTAGAAACGTCTTCTCCGCATTCATCCGCGAGAAAGGATAACGCCCGAAACCGTAATCCGACCAATTGTTCATAGAGGGGATTGAGTTTACACATGGGGGGGATATGGACTACTTTGTGGCCAAAGAGTTTAATATCTCGTTCAAAGGGACATTGGGGGGGGATGCTTTTACAGATAAACCGGGCAACCCTGGGATCATTCACGTCCATTTTGTCTAACCACTTCTGGATGGGTTTGAGGACGTGGGGGTGGGGAAGGGAGAGATGAGAGTCTGTAGCTTGCTGATCTGCTTGGACTTCCGAGGTAAACGCATCATCGGCTTCTGGTTCGATGTTGTGTTTGTCGGGGTCATAGAGGGTATGTTCGAGGGCTTTGAGTTCCTCGACTTCTAAGTCTAATGCGTCTAAAAATTCGTTAATGACGTTGGATTCTTCTTTGGAGTAAACGCCGTTGGCTAAGGCCATCATGACGGCGGTTCGCATGAAGTTTTCCGCCATTTCTGGGTCGCCTTTCATGGTTTGGGCGAGTTCGTGGGCGGAAATGGGTTCGAGTGACCCTAGATCGGTTTGGGGGGCGAGTTCTTCGTGGGTTAGACTAGCGATGAAGTCTTTTTCTTCGGGATCATAGTGGCCATCGGCCCAAGCAACGGTTAAGAGTCCCCGTAGCCACACGGAAATTTGTTCGTCGGTATATTGCGTTTGTGTAACACTACTCATAAATTTTGATTCACTAAATCACCATTCTGGCCTTTAGATGCCTCTCTAATTGTAGCTTTGTCTTTTGGGAGTGCGAGTGTTGGGGTTGGTTCGGAAGACAACACTCTGGAGGAAATGAGAAAAAGGACTCACAACTGGCGGTTTGTTGAGTCCTTCATGGGGCTGAATGGGTTTTAGCGTCGCCGTTTTGCTTAATTTCCGACTGCTCTACGACTGCTCTACGACTGCTCTACGGGGGGGGGACCGTTACATGGCTATTCCTCTTAACCGAAAGGCATTCCGTTTCAGGGTTCGCAAGGCTTTATTTTGGATTTGGCGGACTCGTTCGTGACTCATGCCACAATAATTACCAATTTCTTTAAAGCTCATTTTTTTGCCATTTTCTAACCCAAAGCGGAGGGTGATGACTTCTCGCTGTCGTTCGGGTAAGGTTTGTAAGAGTCGCGTGACTTGGGATTGCATTTCGTCTTGTAAGGCGAAATCACTGGGGGAGGCGGAGTCATCGGCTAAGAGTTGGCCTAATTCTGTATTATCATCTTCTTTGACCTTGAGATTGAGACTCATGGCACTGGTTCGGTGAACCGCTTGACGAATGGTGCGGAGTTTTTTTACGGGAATGTCGAGACGTTCGGCCAGTTCGATTTCGGTGGGTTTACGGCCTAATTCTTGGATTAATTCACGGGTGGTATATTTTAATTTAGTAATTTGTTCGGTCATGTGGATGGGGAGACGGATGGTGCGACTTTGTTCTGCGATCGCACGGGTAATCGCCTGACGAATCCACCAATAGGCATAGGTCGATAACTTATACCCCCGACTGGGATCAAATTTTTCAATTCCCCGAATTAACCCTAAACTCCCCTCTTGGATTAAATCCAGTAACGATAACCCCCGATTACGATATTTTTTAGCAATGGAGACCACTAAACGTAAGTTGGCCTTGATCATTTTTTCCTTTGCTCTCTCACCTTGACGAAAAATACGCCATTCTTCGGGGGTTAAGGTCTCTTTATCCAAGAGAGCCATCATTTGTTGCACCTGATGAGCTAATTCAAGTTCTTCTTCCTGACGCAGTAGGGGAGTACGTCCGATTTCTTGTAAGTAGGCTTTAACATTATCAACTGGGAGCGGTTGATTCATAAATTCTCCTTATTGATGGTTTCGGCGTTTTTTGGGCCAAGTGTGAGAATTCGTGAGAGAGTTCAACACAATCAGGACATAGCAAAGTTGCTATCTACCCACAGAGAGGCTTTCCGCCCTAGATTAACAAATATTACTAACAAATATTACTGTGGAGAAGATCAGTTTCTAGGAAGGTCAGTCAATTACTAGGAGGGCAATCTCAAGGATATCGCTAATCGGTATCACGAAATGGTTCAGCTAGTACAGTTTAGTTAACAAAAATTAGTTAACACACAAAAATTAGTTAACACAAAAATGAGTAAAAGTCACCTATCACAGGGGGAGACAGGTTATTATTTTGGGTTTAGCTGCATTACACCTAAACCTTAACAAAGTTAACAAAAATTTGCAATCTATTCATCTTCTGACAAGGGAACAGGAGAGACTCACGGCATCCGGTTTGCTTTGCTAGAGTGAGAAAGATACAATAGGCAACTCATCAATGGGGATATAGTTCGCTTATGTCGCTAATCGTGCAGAAATTTGGGGGAACGTCAGTCGGTTCAGTTGAACGCATCCAAACCGTTGCCCAACGCATCTACAAAACGGTTCAAGCTGGAAATCAAGTGGTCGTGGTGGTTTCAGCGATGGGGAAAACCACGGATAGTTTAGTGGGGTTAGCCCAAGAGATTACCTCAACCCCCTCAAAGCGAGAGATGGATATGTTACTCTCGACGGGGGAGCAGGTGTCCATCGCGCTGATGAGTATGGCGTTACAGGAGTTAGGACAACCGGCCATTTCCCTCACGGGGGCCCAGGTGGGGATTATGACCGAAACCGCCCACAGTCGCGCTAGAATTTTACAGATTAAAACGGAACGGTTACAACGGCATTTACAAGAAGGGAAAGTGATTGTTGTAGCTGGGTTTCAGGGCATTGGGGAAGGAGAAGATTTAGAGATTACCACCCTAGGCCGCGGGGGGTCAGATACCTCGGCAGTTGCCTTGGCCGCAGCGTTACAGGCGAAGCAATGCGAGATTTATACAGATGTTCCGGGGATTTTGACTACTGATCCCCGTTTAGTTCCCGAAGCGCGGTTAATGACGGAAATTACCGCCGATGAGATGCTAGAGTTAGCGAGTTTGGGGGCGAAGGTGTTACACCCCCGTGCTGTGGAAATTGCCCGGAATTATGGTATCCCCTTGGTGGTGTTATCGAGTTGGACCGATGACCCCGGAACTCGCGTCATTTCCCCGATGCCCAAACCGCGTTCTTTGGATAATCTAGAAATTGCCAAGGCCGTGGATGCGGTGGAATTGGATGGAGATCAAGCGAAAGTGGCCTTATTGCGAGTGCCAGACCGTCCAGGCATTGCGGCCCGTCTCTTTGGGGAAATTGCCCGTCATGAGGTGGATGTGGATTTAATTATCCAGTCTATTCATGAGGGGAATAGTAATGATATTGCCTTTACGGTGGTGAAAGAAGTCTTAAACCATGCCGAAGCGGTGGCGGAGGCCATTGCCCCGGCCTTACGCTTGGATAGTAGTCCTAGTAGTAATGAAGCGGAAGTTCTCGTGGAACGGAACATCGCTAAAATTGCTATTGCGGGGGCGGGAATGATTGGCCGTCCGGGCATTGCGGCGACGATGTTCGCCACCTTGGCCGATGCGGGGGTAAATATTGACATGATTTCTACGTCCGAGGTTAAGGTGAGTTGTACGATTGCGAAAGAAGATTGCGATCGCGCAATTCAAGCCCTCTGCAACACCTTCGGCATCGAATCCTCCCCCCTCCACCTCCCCAGTCACACCCAGATCGAAAACTCCCCCCCCGTCCGAGGAGTTGCCCTAGACCGGTCCCAAGCCCAACTCGGCATCCGCCACGTCCCCGACCATCCGGGCATGGCCGCCAAAATCTTCACCCTGTTAGCCGACCAAGGCATCAGTGTTGATATGATCATTCAATCCCAACGCTGCCGCATCATCAACGGTACACCCACCAGAGACATCGCCTGCACCGTCGCCCAAGCGGATATTACCACCGCCCGCAGCACCCTAGAAAACCTTGTTGCACAATGGGGCATGAGTGAAGTCTTAGTGAATACTGCCGTGGCGAAAGTGAGTGTCGTGGGGGCCGGAATGATAGGTCATCCGGGAGTAGCAGCCAAAATGTTCGCCGCCTTAGCGGACCACAGCATTAATATCCACATGATCACCACCTCCGAGATTAAAATTAGCTGCATTGTCCCCGAAGAAGACGGAGTAACAGCATTACAAGCCATTCACAAGGCATTTAATTTGGCGGGACAAGAACAAGTGAAAGTTCCCGTTTAGGAGGGATAGGGGAGTTGAGAGTTGAGAGTTACACCACTTCCCTATTCCCTAGATTAGAAACTACGAGGAGGAACAAAAAATGCCTTATGTGACCAGTATAGAACGGTCTGCTCGCCAAGAAGGAATTGAGCAGGGAATTGAGCAGGGGATTCTCCGTAAAAGTCGAGAGGATATTCTCGAAGTGTTAGAAGTGCGTTTTAAGGTTGTGCCAGAGGGGTTGAGAGATACACTGAATCAAATTGAGCAGAAGTCTATTCTGACTACTTTACATCGTCAAGCCATTACAGTAGATTCTCCTGAAGCCTTCCAAAGTCTAGTGAATCAGCAACTTGAATCTTAGGGGAGGGGTAATGGTGATAAGTTAAAGTGAGACTTCCTATTGTCAAGAGAGATGGGGAAGATGGGGGAGATGGGGGAGATGGGGAAGAGGGAGGTTTAAACTGTTCTATTTTCAATGGTTCTCTATCTCCTCTATCTCCCGATGCTCCTAAAAACTGGACAAAAGACAGGTTATCTTAACTGGTCAGCAATGGGGGAGGGGATACTCAGATGTGAGGGTAAGTTAAATCTTTCACCCCAATAACTTTGTCGGTCAAGAAAAATCGGGTTTTGGGAAACCTCGCTTCTGACAAATCTATCTATTATCTTTGATAATGGTATCAGTCTGTCTCATTATTCCCCCGTGGGTCGTTTCCTCCGGTTCAAGGTGTGACAACGCTCCTTTTTGTCCTTCCACCTACGCACAATCCATGTTTCAGGAATTCCAACTCTCGGTCACTCCCCTGGGTGACGATCGCTATTTAATCCGAACAGAGAAAGTCGCCCCAGGTGTCCCGTTGGCGGAAGAACAAGTGCAGTGGAATACTGAAAAATGGCGCGATCGCGCAACTCAATTAATGGCCGACCCCCTCTTTCATGTCCTACAGGGAGGAGACTCCCTAGAAGCCGATTTTCGCTTTATTACCGGGGAACTCAATCAAGGAACAACCGAGGCCGCCACCTTTAATTTAATTGAATTTGGCCAACAACTCTATGAATCCCTCTTTCAAGGTACATTACGGGATAGTTGGATTGCAGCCCAAAGTATCGCCCACAATCAACGGTCAATTTTACGCCTACGCTTGGGGATGCGAGGCCGGGAATTATTACGGTTGCCCTGGGAAGTCTTACACAGTCAAGAGAGCAATTTTATCTTTCGGCCACTCGCTACAGGGACAGATGTGGCCTTCTCCCGGTATCTACTCGGCAGTCCTTTAGGCAGTCCCACCCTAACAACCCACCGTTCTCCCCAACAACCCCTACGGATTTTAATGGCCATTGCCCAACCCGATGACCAAGATAGTTTAGCCCTACAACAAGAAGCCTACCAACTCCAAGCAGAACTGCAACGGAATGCCACAGACTCCCCCCATCTCGAACTGATGATCCTGGAACAACCTGGACGGGAAGAACTCACCCAAGCCCTAGAACAAGGCAATTATCAAGTTTTCCATTATGCCGGACATAGTGACCTAGGGGAAGCCGGAGGAGGCATTTATTTAGTCAATCGAACCACCGGACTCACCGAACAACTCTACGGGGAAGACTTAGCCGGATTATTAGTCAATAATGGCATTCAATTCGCCGTCTTTAACTCCTGTCGCAGTGGCTATGTGGCCGCCGAAAATGACCTCTCTCCCACCGCCAATCCTGAACAACGTAGTTTAGCCCAATCTCTCGTTCAACGGGGCATTCCTGCCGTTTTAGCCATGTCTGAACGCATCCCCGATGAAGTAGCCCTCACCCTCACTCGCTTACTCTATCGCAATCTTGATCTCGGTTATCCCATTGATCTCAGTTTAAGTCGCGCTAGACAGGGGTTAATTTCCGCTTACGGGTCAAAACAACTCTATTGGGCCTTACCTGTTCTCTATCTCCACCCGAATTTTAATGGCCTCCTCTTAGACAGTGAAGAAAAAAACCTCGATCCTCTCGATGTCTATGATACCGAGGAAATGCCCGCCGAATTGTTAGGGGAGGAACAAGAGGTTCAGGAGGACTGGTTAGCGGATGAGGATTTAGAGGAGGAAGACTTCTTAACTCCAGAAGAACAAAATGGGAAACAGTCCTCGATGGGAGAAACCACCGAGGAGGGAGAAGACAGTGAGGAGGCCGATTTTATTAAAAGCGTCCTCAGTGACTTCTCTCATCCCCAAGAACCCCCCAACACCGAAGGGGAGACCTCAACCTCTCCCCAACCCACTCCACCCCCCTCAGAAAGCATTTCTCCCCAACCTCCTCTCCCTCAAAAACCTCCCTCGCGGAAACAACACCCGGCCTTGTTACCGGGGATAGTGGGGGGAGTCGTTGCGGTGTTAGTTGCAGTGGGAGGGGTTTGGTATTGGCAAAGTCAACCCTTTAATCCGGCTAATCTTGATGTAGAGGGGGAGGTGGAGTCGGTTGATCCGACCAATTTGGATTTTCAGGTGGTTTCGACAGATCAGTTAACCAGTTTAGCGATCGCGCAATTTACAGAAGGCAATCTCGAAACCGGGGTAAATGCAGTCACTGAATTATTAAACCGCAATGCCCTAAATTACGCAGAATCCGCCCTAGCAGCAGTCCCCAATCAATCCCTAGACACCCCCAGTGTTAGTTTTCTCCGAGGCCGTTTAGCCTGGCAATCGGTAATGGTGGGGGAAAGTAATTACAGTGTCGATGATGCGAGACGCTATTGGGAACTTGCCGTCAAAGGCGATCCTCAATCGCTACAATACCATAATGCGTTAGGGTTTGCGTATTATGCCGAAGGGAAAATTAATCGAGCGAATCAGGCGTGGTATGATGCCCTAGAGTTAACGGATCAACAGGTTGAACAGGAGAATAGTGAATTAACTCCAGCCCTGTTAGATACCTATGCTGGACTAGCGTTAGGCTTATCTAAGTTAGCTCAAGACAGTGATGGCGAACAGCAACGAGTTTTACAAGATAAGGCAAATAAGTTAAAACAAAAGGTGTTAAATGAAGACCCCTTAGCCTATCAAGCCCAAGGGTTAAGTCAAAATTGGTTATGGACTGAAGAAGCGATTAAAGATTGGCAAGAGTTGTAATTGGTAATTGGTAAACTGTTTACTGTTCCCTGTTCCGGAGTTCCCTTTTTCACAAAGAACAAATAACCAACAACAAAGAACAAATAACCAACAACAAAGAACTATCTCTGCAAAACAGGCCGCACGCCATTTAACCGATAGTTGCGATAATCTTGTAAAACCTTGTCGTGGTCAAAACAAAGATGTTCTGGCAAATTGTCAACCGTAAAAATACTTAAATTTTTAGCATCATCCGCCGCTTGGGGGTTGCCTGTGGCCGTAGCAATAAACACCACACTCAAAGTATGCTTGCGGGGGTCGCGGTTGGGGTCGGAATAGACATAAAATTGTTCTTGTAACGTGACATCTAGACTCACTTCCTCCTTCGCTTCCCGGATAGCAGCTTGTTCAACAGACTCCCCATAGTCCACAAACCCCCCTGGAATTGCCCAACCGTAAGGCGGATTTTGTCGTTCAATTAAAATAATGGGAGACTCTGCGCGATTGCGCAATTCAATAATAATATCTACCGTTGGGATAGGATTTCGATAAGCCATCAGCACTTAATATTCAACTCTAGACAGAAACCGTATGAACACATCCAAGACCCCCCAAAGGGAAATCCGTGCGTTCTAACGCCCATTCGATACCATAGTAAAGGAGTGAGGTCAGGGGTAATGCTTGACCCTCCTAGAATTTGGCTAAAATGAATGCTTGAGTTATCACTCACCTAGTAAGCCATCCGACCCTGTGAGGGACTTCCACCTCATGGGTGTAGCGTCCTAACCTCTCTTGAGTATAGGGAGAGACGAGGCTCGTATTTGTTGAATTCATGAGAATATCTAATGACCAATAATGTAACGTCTGCACCCTCAACCAATCCCAATCCAGAAGCTAGTCAGACTGTAGTAACACAAAACGAAAACACCAGTCAACCCACTAATTTAACCATTATTGGGGCTGGGGCCTGGGGGTCTGCTTTAGCCAATGTCTCCGAACGCAGTGGCCACCAAATCCGCATTTGGTCTAGACGCAGTAAAGAAACCCTAGCAGAAGCAGTACAAGGGGCCGATGTCATCCTCTCTGCGGTTTCTATGAAAGGGGTTCGTCCCGTTGTGGAACAAATACAAGCGTTACATATCCCCGATGACGTAATTTTGGTGACGGCCACCAAAGGACTTGACCCCCAAACCACGAAAACCCCCTCACAAATTTGGCAGGAAGCCTTCCCGGAACATCCCGTCGTGGTGTTATCGGGGCCGAATTTATCCAAAGAAATTATGAACGAACTGCCCGCAGCAACAGTGATGGCCAGTTCTGATGTCCAGGCCGCAGAAACCGTCCAAGAATTGTTTGCCTGTGAGTCTTTTCGGGTATATGTGAATACAGACCCCTTGGGGACGGAATTAGGCGGAACGCTGAAAAATATTATGGCGATCGCATCCGGGGTTTGCGATGGCTTAAACTTAGGAACAAATGCCAAAGCGGCCTTACTCACCCGGGCCTTACCGGAAATGATCCGAGTCGGGGCCGTATTGGGGGCCGATACGGAAACCTTTTTTGGCTTATCGGGGTTAGGCGACTTACTGGCCACCTGTGATAGTCCCCTCTCTCGGAACTATCAAGTGGGGTACGGCCTCTCCCAAGGGAAAACCCTCTCAGAAATTCTCGACCACTTAGAAGGGACGGCGGAGGGGGTAAATACGACCAATGTCTTGATTGATTTAGCGAACCAACAAAAAATCGCCGTTCCCATCTCTCGGCAAGTATATCGCCTTCTCAATGGCAAAATTACCCCCAAAGAGGCCGTCCAGACTCTCATGGAACGGGATTTAAAACCAGAATTTGATGATTTGGAGTTTTAAACCCTCGGACAACTGACGGCTGTTTACCAAAAATGTCGTGCATAAAACTCCCGCTAGACCCGCAGGGTTAGCGGTGAGATGAATTTCCCCCCTGTTGAACGTATAGGAGGACCGTCACACTTAATTTTTTGTTGTTTGTGTCAAAGAAACTATGAGTAACAAGACTGTTCAAGAAAAGTCAACACCCGAAAAACCCTCTCAAGAACCGAAAAAATTAAGTTTTTTCCGACTGTGGAATTTAACTGTCGGATTTTTTGGAGTTCAGTTTGGTTGGGCGTTGCAAATGTCCAACACTAGCGCGATTTATGAATATTTAGGCGCGAACCCTGAAGAAATCCCGATTTTATGGTTAGCTGCGCCGTTGAGTGGGTTAATTGCCCAACCGATTATCGGTTATTTCAGCGATCGCACTTGGACCCCTTTAGGCCGCAGGCGACCGTATTTCCTCGCCGGGGCGATTTGCAGTTCTCTTGCGCTCATCCTCATGCCCAATTCTTCAGCCTTGTGGATGGCCGCAGGACTATTGTGGATCATGGACACCTCGATTAATTTAACCACAGAACCCTTTAGGGCGTTTATTGCGGACCGTGTACCGGAGAATCAACGGACGAAGGGGTTTGCCATGCAAGCCTTTTTTATTGGCTCTGGGGCGGTAGTAGCGGCGACGTTACCTTGGTTGCTACATAATGTGTTTGGGCTACAAGAAGCCAACGAGGCCGCCAATTCGATTCCTCTCACGGTGAAGATTTCCTATTATGTGGGGGCTTCAGTGTTCCTGAGTACCATTTTATGGACGGTACTCACCACCAACGAAACCCCACCCCAAGATATGGAAGCGTTTAATAAGCGCAATGAGGAAAGCGAGGGGTTAGGGAAGGCATTACAAGAGATTTGGGGGAATATTGTTAATATGCCCCAAACCATGCGTCAGTTAGCCGTAGTGCAGTTTTTCACCTGGTTGGGGATGTTTTGTGTGTTCTTGTATTTACCCCCTGCGATCGCGCACCATATCTTTGGCGCAGTCTCGGAAAAATCCGAAGTCTATACCGACGGCATCGAATGGGCCGGAGTCTGTATCGCCGTCTATAACGGCACTTGTTTCCTCGTCTCCCTCCTCCTATCCAAAATCGCCAAACGCATTGGCCGCAAACCCACCCACTCCATCTGCCTTTTATGTGGCGGGGCCGGACTCATCTCGCTCTTATTCATCCATAATCAATATCTAGCCTTCGCCTCCATGATCGGTTTAGGCATTGCTTGGGCGAGTATTTTGTCCATTCCCTACTCCATGTTGTCCGACTCCCTCCCGAAACGGAAAATCGGCATTTACATGGGCTTATTCAACGCCTTCATCGTCATCCCGCAAATTGTCGCAGCATTAGGGTTAGGTTGGGTAATGGTAACATTCCTCAATTCCTCTCACCTCTATGTGGTGATTTTAGGGGGAATTTCCTTTGTCATCAGTGCATTATGCGTCCCCATCGTCAATGATGTGGCCGAAGAAGACGACACCCTCCCCAGTCAAGTGGCCGCCGAAAGTTAAATTGCGGGTAACAGCAGAAACCTAAGCGAATCCCCAAAATCCGCTCGTTAAAAGCTAGACATTGATTGACATTGTTCAATTTTTGTTAACTTAGAAAGGGACGAGCGTGCAGACTCAGCCATAAATCCTGTAAAAAGGTAGGCTACCTTGAGAGGGTCATCACACCCAAGTGTAAACGCCAGCACTTGGCCCTGTGGTCTGTAATTAAACAAAACACCAACGATGAGT
>NZ_JAQMSD010000187.1 GCF_028330525.1 Spirulina sp. CS-785/01 | reverse complement strand
CGCCCCCTTACAGCTAATCCGGTCTAGAGAAACGACCAGTAGTGTTAATCCGCAATACCCCTGGAGAGCTATTCGCAGCTACGGGAAGGTTATCTCTCCCCACTCCCCCACCTCACGAAGTAGGTGGGGGTCATTGAAGGAGTTTATGGTGGTAATTTGTTTGTTACTATAGCAGAGGATTTTAATAACTGTGTACACACAAGCCCCCTTGGGTTAAATTGGTAATACAGGGAGAATCCGACCAAGGCGCGTTTTTCCGAGATTGATTAGATCACCCTCCCTCGGATTGTGCCACTAACGGACAGACGGGGGGGATAATTTAGAGTATTTAAGATCGGGAGAGTTTGCGGAATAATTTATACATTTCCGGGAGTCTATTATAGACGGCGGAAATTTTCAGCCAAAGTTTATTGGGGATGGCGGGATAACCGGAGACAATGGCTTTAGGGGGGACATCTTTGTGGAGACCGGATTTGGCGGTTGCGATCGCACCCTCCCCAATTGTAACCCGATTGGCCACCCCCACTTGTCCGGCTAATAACACTTGATTGCCCACCGTAACTTTCCCAGAGAGTCCCACTTGGGAAGAAATAGCGCAATTTTGCCCCACCGTACACCCATGAGCAATCTGTACTAAATTATCAATCTTGGTATTATAGCCAATGCGGGTTTCTCCCAAAGCGGGACGGTCTATGGTGGTATTTGACCCAATATCCACTTGATCTTCTAACACCACTCGTCCCATCTGTTCCATCTTCACCCACCCTTCCGTCGGACTAGGGACAAACCCAAACCCTTCTGAGCCGATCGCCGCCCCAGCATGGATGATACAATTTTTGCCAATAATAGTATGTTCCTCAATGGTACAATTGGCATGAATTACAGTATTGTCGCCCACCTCCACCTCCGGATAAATGGTCACATTGGGAAACAAACAAACCCCATCCCCAATCACCGCATTGCGCTGAATGACCACATTGGCCCCAATTGACACCGCTTTCCCTAACTGTACCGTCTCATCAATCACGGCTGTAGGATGAACTTGCGGGGCTGGGCGATAGGGTTGATAAAATAACTGAGTCACCCGAGCAAATAGTAAACGAGGTTCTGTGCTGCCTATCCATGCTATTCCCCGGTGAGAGGCTTCCTGCTGTAACCCCTCATCCAACGGCAAAATTAAAGCACTCCCTTGGGTTTGTTGTAGCATTTCTTGGGGAGTCTGCACCACTTTCGCAAACGTTTCTCCCTCAATATAAGACAATTGTCCTGCGATCGCAGCCTCCACCGCAGCCAGACCCTCAATCTCAGGGTTACAATCAGGATGGGTTGCCAAACTAGAAGTTTGCACCCATTCAGGCTTCAATTGCTGCAAAATTTCACTAAATTTCATCACGGATAACCATTAACAATGACAATTAATCTACAAAAAGGACAAAAAATCTCCCTCGAAAAAGCCGCCCCTGGGCTGAAAGCCGCCTTTGTTGGGTTAGGCTGGGATGTGAGACAGACTGCCGGCCAAGACTTCGACCTAGATACCTCGGTTTTCCTCCTCAACGCCAATGATAAACTCCCCAATGAGCAATATTTCCTCTTTTACAATAACCTGAACAGTCCCGATCCCGATCAGTCCGTCAAACTAATGGGAGATAACCGAACCGGGGCCGGAGAAGGGGATGATGAGGGCATTATCCTCGATTTACGGAAAATTCCCCAAGATGTGCAAAAAGTGGTCTTTACCGTCACCATTTACGACGCAGAAAACCGCAAACACAACTTTGGTCAAGTGGAGAATGCCTTTGTACGTCTGCTGAATGTAGAAACCAAGGAGGAAGTCTTACGCTATGACTTAGATGAAGATTATTCCATTGAAACCGCCATGATCATGGCAGAATTATACCGTCAAGAAAGTGATTGGCGGATGAGTGCAATAGGCCAAGGGTATCAAGGAGGACTACAAGCCTTAGTTAACCGTTATCAATAGTTTGTTACGCCGCCCTCACCCCCTAACCCCCTCTCCCAAGTTGGGAGAGGGGGTTAGGGTGATTGAAATACTGCTTGCTATATGCGCAAGGACTTTCTATATTAGACAGGGAATTTCATTCCCTAGCGATTGGTAACTAAACACAAACATCTGAAGCCTTGCATTGAAAATCGGACCTTCTCCCCCATCTCCCCTTTGTGTCCTTTGTGTCTTTGTGGTTCAACCGTCAACTATAAACTCTCAACTATCAACTCTCAACTATAAACACATGAGCCAAAAATTAACCCCCAATCCGAGTTACAGTTTAACCATTCGCCTAGAATTACCCAACACCCCTGGAATGTTAGCCAATGTTACCCACGCCATTGCACTGGCCGAGGGGAATATCGGTCAAATTACCCTATTAGAACAAACGCGCAAAAAATCCTTACGAGAATTTGTCGTTGATGCCTCTAGTGAAGACCACGCAGAAGCCATTGTCAAGGCGATTAAAGCAGTAGAATTTGCCAAAGCGGTCCAAGTCTCAGACCGCACCTTTGATCTTCATAGAGGCGGCAAAATTGCCATAGAGAGTCGCATTGGTTTAAAGGTGTCCTCGAATTTAGCCATGGCTTATACCCCAGGGGTGGGACGCATTTCTAAAGCCATTGCCGAAGACCCAGAATTGGTCTTTTCGCTCACTTGTAAGAGTAATATGGTGGCCATTGTCTCCGATGGGAGCGCGGTGCTAGGACTGGGGAATTTGGGGGCAGAAGGGGCATTACCCGTGATGGAAGGGAAGGCCATCTTATTTAAGGAATTTGGCGGCATTAATGCCTTCCCCATTTGCTTGGCCACCCAAGATACCGAGGAAATTATTAATACAGTGAAATATCTCTCCCCGGTGTTTGGCGGGGTTAATTTAGAAGATATTGGCGCACCTCGATGTTTTGAAATTGAAAAACGGTTACGGGAGGAGTTGGATATTCCCGTGTTTCACGATGACCAACATGGGACGGCCATTGTCACCCTAGCGGCTCTCTATAATGCCCTGAAACTGGTGAAAAAGTCCATTGACGAGGTGAAAATTATCTTTAATGGGGCCGGGGCGGCAGGAATTGCCATTGCTCGTTTATTGCGCCAAGCGGGGGCGAAAAACCTTTGGCTGTGTGACTCTCAGGGCATTATCTCCACCCAGCGCGATAATTTAACCCCGCAAAAACAAGAATTTGCTGTCGAAGCCCATGGGTCCTTAGCGGATGCGGTAAAAGAGGCGGATGTGTTTATTGGGGTGAGTGTGCCAGGGGTACTCACTCCGGAGATGGTGAAAACTATGGCCACTGATCCCATTGTCTTTGCTATGGCCAACCCTATCCCGGAAATTCAGCCGGAGTTAGTCGAGGATGAGGTGGCGGTTATTGCTACAGGCCGCAGTGACTACGCTAATCAAATTAACAATGTTTTAGCGTTTCCTGGGATATTCCGAGGGGCGTTAGACTCTCGGGCCAGAGAAATTACGCCGAATATGTGCCAAAAGGCGGCCAGTGCTATTGCTTCTCTGATTCCTCCTCACCATCTTAGCCCAGAAGATATTATTCCTTCGGTCTTTGATGAACGGGTGGCCACTGCGGTGGCCGCTGCGGTGCAACAAGCGGCGAGACAAGATGGGGTGGCGAGAGCTTGAGAGGGGGGGGTGAAGGCAGAGGGCAGAGGGCAGAGGGCAGAGGGCAGAGGGGAGATTTTTGGCGTAGGGGCAATTCATGAATTGCCCCTACAGTTTGTGTCTGGTTTTAGCCGACGACGGAGAGCATTCCCTGTTTGAGGGCAAAAATCTTCTCAATGACTTGCTCAACGGCTTTATCAGGGGTTGATGCTCCTGATGTGACTCCCACCGTAATGGGGCCTTCGGGAAGCCAATGGGGTTTTACCTCGATATCCTTGTGTAAGGGTTTATGTTCGATGGAGTAGTCTTCCCGGATGCGATCGCTGCAATCAATATGATAAGAGGGAATCTTGTAATCAATGGCAATTTCTTGTAAATGGGTTGTATTGGAGGAATTAAACCCACCAATGACTACCATTAAGTCTAAATCCTTCTCCACTAAGTCAAACATAGCATCCTGACGCTCTTGAGTCGCATCACAGATGGTGTTAAAACTCATAAAATGTTGATTGAGATTAGCTGTGCCATATTTCTGCATCATCGTCTTCTCAAACAACTTACCAATAGCCTCGGTTTCACTCTTGAGCATGGTAGTTTGATTAGCAATCCCAATCTGTTCTAAATCCACATCGGGATCAAACCCCTGGGAATGAGCATTGGCAAATTTCTCTAAAAACTCCTGCTTATCACCCCCGTGGAGAATATAATTGCTGACGTATTCCGCCTCATCTAAATTCAGCACCACCAAATATTTCCGCGCAAAGGAACTGGTGGCCACTGTCTCCTCATGCTTATACTTACCGTGAATAATCGAAGTGTAATCCTGTTTCTTATGCTTCTCCACCGAATTCCACACTTTCGACACCCAAGGGCAAGTGGTGTCCACAATCGTACACTCTTTATCGTTGAGTAACTGCATCTCGGTCACACTCGCCCCAAAAGCGGGCAAAATGACCACATCACCCCCTCCAACGATAGAAAAGTCCTTCACCCCGTCTTCTACGGGAATAAAGCCCACATTCATCTCCCGGAGGCGTTGATTCACTCCAGGATTGTGGATAATTTCATTGGTGATCCAAATCCGTTCATCGGGGAAATGTTTGCGGGTTTCGTAGGCCATGGCCACGGCCCGTTCCACCCCCCAACAAAACCCAAAGGACTCGGCCAGATAGAGGGTGACATCACCCCGTTGTAAGCAATAGTTATTATTCCGCAGTTCTTGAATTAAGGAACTTTGATACTCGGTATTGAGGACCCCGGTGATCTCCTCCTGATGACCAAATCCCTTGCGGTGGTACTTGTCAGAGTGGTTCAGGGCGCGTTTAAAGGCTTTTGTATCCATAAGTAGGCTTAACTATCTCGCGTTTTGTTTTATTTTAAAGACTTGAGGGGCTTTCTTTCTCTCTGGCCTACGAGAGAGCATTGGGAGTTGATAGTTGATAGGGGAGATGGGGGAGATGGGGGAGATGGGGGAGATGGGGAAATTTCGAGACTTTTTAATCTGTCTTCTTCTTTGTGTCTTTTGTGTCTTTGTGGTTAACCCAACAATAAAAACCGTAGGGACGTTCCTAGAAACGTCCCTACGGTTAGTCTAATTCAGTTGTGCAACAACAGGCAGATTAAACTAGGCTGTTGCCATTAACTCGTGAATGCGGGGGGCTTTGCGGCGTAAACTGCGCAAGGCTTTTTTCTGTAACTGGCGGACTCGTTCGTGACTCATGCCACATTGACGACCAATTTCTTTAAAGCTCATTTTCTTCCCGGTATCAAACCCGAAACGCAGGGCTAAGATTTCCCGTTGACGGGCCGGTAAGGTTTTCATGAGTTCTTGGACTGTCGCTTGTAATTCGTCTTGGGCGACGTATTCCCCAGGGGAGATGGAGTCGTCGGCTAAGAGTTCCCCTAACTCGGTGTTGTCTTCTTCTTTGACTTGAGCGTTGAGACTGCGGGAGCGTGTCCGGTGGGCGGCTCGGCGGATTTTCCGGAGTTTGCTGGGGTTCATGTCCAGTCGCTCGGCGAGTTCGGCCTCATTGGGGGCGCGACCATGTTCAATGGTAAAGGTACGGGTTTCTTGTTTAACTTTATTGAGTTGTTCCGTAATATGTAGGGGAAGACGAATGGTGCGGCTCTGTTCTGCAATAGCTCGGGTAATCGCCTGACGAATCCACCAGTAGGCGTAGGTGGAGAATTTATACCCTCGTTCTGGGTCAAATTTATCTACGGCGCGGAATAAGCCTAAACTGCCTTCTTGAATTAGGTCTAAGAAAGATAAGCCCCGTCTTTGATATTTTTTGGCGATGGATACCACGAGTCGCAGGTTGGCTTCGACCATGTGTTGTCGAGCTTTTTGTCCCTCGCGGACAATGCGTTCCTCCTCTGGCGTTCGGTCTTCTTTTTCCATGAGGGGGAGCATGGCTTGGACTTTATTGGCTAATTCGACTTCTTGTTCTCGGCTTAATAAGGGGGTACGTCCGATATCTTGTAAATAAGCCTGAACTACGTCTTTACTCTGTTTAGCCATCTTTTGCAACTGCCTCCTTGCTGTTTGGTGAGTGTCTGTCCTGTTGTCGCTGGTAAGGGGGTTTGGTCTGAGTTAGGATAGCACTGCCAACCCCGTTAAGTTTCTGTTGTTTAGAACATTGTTAAGCGGTGACTTTCTCCTTCGACCAAACCCCATGTTCGTCTTCATCAAATCGGTCTTTAATGGTTTCCCATGCGGCTTGTTCGGCTTTTACTTCGTCTTGGGTTTCGTCGTACACCTTATTATAGCGTTCGAGGAAAACCTGCTGGGCTTGGTCGGAGAGGTGCGATCGCACGTTCGCGGACAAGTCTTCGGGTTTTTCGCACCGTCCTTCTTGGGGCCGGGGTAGCGGATTCTCGTTTACGTGAACTTCTTCGCCGCTCGCACTTTCCATCAAGAGACGGTAATCATTAGCTTTTTCTCTAGGCACTTCGGCCATGACGATGAATTCCCCGGCTTTTAAGCGGGTTTCATACACTGCGGCCTTTTCTTCGGGCATTCCTAATGTGGAGAGGGCGGAAGCCAGTCCGGCCCCTGCTCCTCCTGCGATCGCGCCTGTAGCTGCCCCTAATAAGACTGAACTAATCGGCCCAGCCGCTACAACAGAACCGACAAAGGGAATAAAGAGAACTCCCACTCCGGTAAATAAACTGAGCAGCGAACCAAACAACGACCCAAAGATCGCTCCGGTTCTTAAACCGCCTAAAATAACATCTTTTTTAGTAATAAATCCAGAAATCCGACTTTGGGATTGAAAGTCTTTCCCCAAGACCGAAATATGGTCTTGATCGACCCCCCGTTCAATTAAGCGACGCACTACGGCATCCACTTCTTCTTCGGTTTTAAAGATGGCGGAAATCGTATTCTCGGCGCGGTATTCGTTACTCATAGATTTTGCTCTAAAGACTCTCCATACGGGCTAAACTAGGAAAGGCAGGCAAACCTAGAATTGCCTAACCTTTTATAGATTTCTAGCGAGTCGCAACAGGGGTTTCAGACTGAACCCGGCTATTTTCGACGCTTTCCCCTTCAATGAAGGAACGCAACATCCAAGCCATTTCTTCGTGTTGTCCCATGAGTCCGGTTAAGAAATCAGCCGTCCCTTGGTCGTTGTAGCTTTCGTCACAACGCTCAATATGGGCCCGCAGGTTGCGGATAATTTGCTCATGGTCCACCACTAACCGGGCTACCATTTCGTGGGCATCAGGAAGATCACCTGGATGTTCTCTCAGGGTGGTGAGTTTCAGGAAACCAGCCGCAGTCCCGACGGGATATCCCCCTAATGCACGGATGCGTTCGGCAATCTCGTCAATATTAGCGGTGAGGGCGGTGTAATGTTCCTCCCAGAGTTGGTGTAGGGAACGGAATTGCGGCCCGACCACATCCCAATGATATTTTTTCGTTTTGATTAAGAGTAGATAAAAGTCTGATAAATCTGCGTTTAATAAATCAATAACTCCTTGTCGTTGTTCTTGAGTTAAGCCAATATTAATGGGTCGCATATTAAAGTAAAGTGTTCTCCTTGCTTCAGTTTCATTAGACCAAATTCTTGGGGGGAAAGCATCCCTCAGTTGAGGGAAGTTCCGGTAGAGGGGAGTTTGGGCTATCTAACCTTGGGAGTAAGTCTCATGGTTTTGAGTGATCTGACAAGGCTTCACCCCTTCCCCTTTCTTGGGGTTTAGATGATATTTTTGTCACTGGTTTCCGGTGTACTCCCGGCGAGTCCTACTGCTTTTCTGAGAAAGGTAATTTGTTCTTGAAATTCGAGTTGTTCAACTTTCGCCAAGAGCGTCCGCGCTTCAGCATCCATTTGGTACTCATCGGGCATGGGGACAATTTCTTCGGTTTCCATGCCTTGGGCTAAACGATACCAGAATAAGAGCTTACTGTTTTCACTAAATGCACCGTACTGGCGAGTAATGGCGGTATCTGCGCCTCGGACTAATTCCCGTTGTACCTCTAATTGGTCTTGATAGGAGAGGTCTTTCACTTGGTTGTAAAGTCCGTCTGCGATCGCAGGTTCAGCCGCCCCAGGGGCTGCGGGTGTAATTTGGCCCCCCATGTGGACATAGACTAACCATAATAATGCCAGTTTATCATCTGAACGGAGTTTCTCATAGGTGTCTAGCACTTCGTCGAGATCGAAGGTAAAGGGTGCAGTAACCATAAAATAATTATTTCGCGTGTCTTCAATATCACTCACCTCTCGGCAAGTTATTTGTATATTAAGAAATGTGAATTCGATATCCCACCTATACAAAGTGGGAAATGAAGGATTAGATGAGTCTAACAAGAGGAGGAGATGGGGGAGATGGGGGAGATG
>NZ_JAQMSD010000009.1 GCF_028330525.1 Spirulina sp. CS-785/01 | reverse complement strand
GAGGAGAGAGAGGACTGGGGAAGGGCGACAGCTTCGGCCCCTTGGACGGGAGGTTTGGGGGGTTCGGGTTGGCTGCTCTGTTGTCGCGCTTTTTGGCGACGATAGCGGGCGAGTTCTTCTTCAACTTGGACATCGACACAACCTAGGGCAGATTCAAGGACGGGATGGAGGGTGGGTTGGTTGTTGTTGGTGGGGGGTTTGCGGCTCATCTCCAGTTCTCCTTTTTGTCTCTTGTTTGATGGACGGGGGGGTGATGTCCCTACGGTAACAATCTTACCAACTGGCCGCACGGCTGGCTTTTTTTGAAGGGCGCGATCGCGCCCTTTTCCCTATATCTTAAAGAAAATCTTAAAAAGTCTAGTTTCCTCATTATCCCAAAGCTATTCTAGTAAATGAAAGTTGGTTGATTTTCTAAATTCCTTGAAATTTTAGCCAGTTTTACTTGATCCCCGGTTAGTTTCCCTGACTGATACCGTAATTTATTTACAGAAAGTAACAAAATTACGTAAATACCGAGAGTTTTGTATCTATTTATTGCACGTAGTCACAAATCTCGTAGAATTCCCACAAAATGAAGTTAAGGCTTTTTTAAAAACTTTTTAAATCTTTTTGTCAACTCTCCGGTTATCTCCACCGAAAGCTCCCATGAATCACCAACGCTTTTTAACATCAACCTGTCGCTGTTGTCACTACTACCAGCCCGAAGGCCGACGGGGTGGGATGTGTCAACAATTAGGCGCTCCTGTCAAAGGATGCTGGGAAGCCTGTAGTTTAGCGGCTCATCCGTTTATAGCACAAAAAACAATTGAAGACGATATTGTTTATCTTGAACATTCTTTAACATTAAGTTCTGATGAAGCTGTAGAAGCTGAACCCGTTGCAGAACCCATTTCTGAACCGATCAGTAATCTCGCTCCATCGAGAGGATAAGCGGTTTAAGCCGTCTTGAGGCTTTGCTACTATTTAGAAACCTCCTAGTCCACGGGTCTAATTCACCAACTCTTTTAAACCCTAAGTAATTTTACTCAAATAGGGAGTCACCAAGCCTCAGAAAAAACCAATTTTTCATTCTTTCCAAAACACAAAATATAAACCGATAATCAACCAGTCACTTCTTGATTTAACCTGAAAACTCCCCCATCACAACCTTGATAGATGATGGGGGAGCATTCAGCCGTCAGCTTCTGAATGCTTACAAATAAACCCGTCAGAACATTCTCGTTAAGGCCGCCAAGGATATTGACGGAAATTGGGGGAGCGTTTATCTAAAAAGGCTTGTTTTCCTTCTGCTCCTTCCTCTGTCATGTAATAGAGGAGTGTCGCGTTTCCTGCAAGTTCCTGTAACCCCGCCTGGCCATCACAGTCCGCATTAAAGGCCGCTTTGAGACAGCGAATAGCAATGGGGCTTTTTTCCAGAATTTCCCGGGCCCACTGAACGCCCTCCGCTTCCAGTTGCTCCACTGGGACCACTTCATTCACTAAACCCATCTCTAGAGCTTGTTGAGCGGTGTATTGACGACAGAGAAACCAAATTTCTCGCGCTTTTTTCTGTCCCACAATACGGGCCAGGTAGGAAGCCCCATAGCCCCCATCAAAACTCCCCACCTTCGGTCCCGTTTGCCCAAAAATCGCATTATCCGCCGCAAGAGTAAGGTCACAGATGAGATGTAAAACATGGCCTCCCCCAATCGCATATCCAGCCACCAAAGCAATAACCACCTTGGGGAGAGACCGAATTAAACGCTGTAAGTCGAGAACATTGAGTCGGGGTACACCCTCATCATCTTTGTATCCCGCTTCTCCTCGGACGCTTTGGTCTCCTCCGGAACAAAAAGCATATTTGCCGTCGGTATGGGGGCCGGCTCCGGTGAGGAGGACAACACCAATGGTGGGGTCTTCTCGGACATCACAGAAGGCATCATAAAGCTCAAAAACGGTTTTGGGGCGGAAGGCGTTACGCTTATGGGGGCGGTTGATGGTAATTTTGGCGATGCCATCGGTTTTGTGGTACAAGATGTCTTCGTAAGTTTTGGCGGTTTGCCAGTCAATATTCATAGATCAGTTCAGATGGGAAATGCTCTATAGTCCTTTTTACGCCATCACTGGCCTCTTTGGGGAGTTGTTGGGTGTATCAGAAGCATTGAACGCATCGAGTGAGACAACAGTGTGATCAACCAATTCCTCCCCATCTCCTCTATCTCCCCATCTCCCCCATCTCCCCCTCTCCTCAGATAGACCTCTCTCTCATTGGGTCGAGTCCAAATATCTATCTAACAGAGGTTTTATCAATAATCATTTTCGGTTATTTCTTTAGAATGTTTTAATATTTAAAATTCCACTTATTAAGCACCAAAAAAAGATTACAGCAATCAAGGCAAAAATTTTTGGGATCAAAGAAAAAATAATAGGTTCAAGGCTTCTCAGCAATTGACACTCTCTCAAAAAGTTGGCATACTAGAGAGAGTGAAGGTCAAAAAACTAACAAGAGTTTTTCTCAAATGCGGCCAGGCCAAGCAAATACAAAACCTGTCGCTCAAGACCTGTAGCACAAAAGTAAAGCAAGTTTTAAGACTAATCTCACTTAATGCTTTTGCCTTTGACATTTATCGAGTTTTCTAGTCCTGTCCTTTATTTAACGTCTTTGATTTAAAATCATGCCTAGTCAATCTACTTTACTTAAACCCGAAGATAAACCCCAGAAGCCAGCCATGCCTACCGTAGAAAATTCTACAGATACCCCGACTCCAAGTGTAGAAATGATTCGTTGTCCGAACTGCGGTAGTCATGGAGAACGGCATTATTTAACTCAGCAAAAAGTGGTACAGACGCAATGCCCCAGTTGTGACTATTTAATGGTGAACTGTTTACACACGGGGTCTGTTGTCGAAGCCTATGCCCCCGGAATTCCTATGTTATAAGCCCAAAGTACGGGTGAGTGATTAACTCGTATTCAAAGGAAAGTTAAGAGAGGTTTACTGTTTTGGTAAACCTCTTTTTGATGGTTAATGTGGATAGGGAAGATGGGGAGTCGGGAGATGGGGGAGTTGATAGTTGATAGTTGACGGTTGAACCACAAAGACACAAAGGACACAAAGGGGAGATGGGGGAGATAGGGG